>DASVOL010000885.1:0-4834 GCA_036383375.1 Bradyrhizobium sp.
GCCGGCGGCATGTCGAGCGCGCCGGCGGTGATCGGCACGAAGGCGCGAATCGGCGGCACGAAGCGGGCGAAGAACACCGCGAGCACGCCCCAGCGGTTGAAGAAGGCTTCGCTCTGCGCGACCACGCGCGGGTAGTTGGAGAGCGGCCAGGCCGACAGGATCTCGCGCTGGCTGCGGTAGCCGATCAGATAGGCCGTGCCGTCGCCGAGCATCGCGCCGGCGGCCGCGGCGGCGAGCACCGGCACGAGCTTCAATTCGCCGCCCGGGACCAGCGCGCTGAGCGCCAGGATGATGGTCGAGCCCGGCACCAGCGACCCGACCACCGGGACGGCTTCCAGCAGGGCGGCCAGAAACAGCGTCAAATAGGCGAGCCAGGCATGGGCCGAAACGAACGCGATCAAAGGGTCAAGGAATGAAGTCACTGAATTCCTGGGTGGCGATGAAACAGGTCCGAGAGCTAACAACTCCCCGCCGGGCTGAAAAGTGCCTGCGGACAAGCCGCCGTGGCGCTGCGGCGAAAGTACGGCGAGATTTGCAGAGCAGCCTTCCAAAAACCGAGTTTTGCGCCTATCTTTATGATACAACAACGGAACTTTGATTTGCCCGTGGGCTTCTGCCGGCCGATGCTCTCTGCTAGGCTTGCGCGTAGCACCCCATCCGCAGCCAAATGACCTAAATCTGGTTTCGGGAACGCCCGGGACCTCGGAGGATGAATGACGACGGCCGTCCAGACCAAAGCGCAAGAACCCGTCGGTTTGCCCGACATGAAGGTTTCGGTTCGGCAGGTCTTCGGGATCGATAGCGATCTGGAAGTTCCCGCTTATTCCGAAGTCGATCCGCATGTGCCGGAAGTCGACAGCGACTATCGCTTCGACCGTGCCACCACGCTCGCGATCCTCGCCGGCTTTGCCAAGAACCGCCGCGTGATGGTCACCGGATATCACGGCACCGGCAAGTCGACGCACATCGAGCAGGTTGCCGCCCGCCTCAACTGGCCCTGCGTGCGCGTCAACCTCGACAGCCATATCAGCCGTATCGATCTGGTCGGCAAGGACGCCATCGTGGTCAAGGAAGGCAAGCAGGTCACGGAATTCCGCGACGGCATCCTGCCCTGGGCGCTGCAGCACAACATCGCGCTGGTGTTCGACGAATACGACGCCGGCCGCCCGGACGTGATGTTCGTGATCCAGCGCGTGCTGGAAGTCTCCGGCCGCCTGACGCTGCTCGACCAGAACAAGGTGATCAAGCCGCATCCCGCGTTCCGCCTGTTCTCGACCGCCAACACGGTCGGCCTCGGCGACACGTCGGGCCTCTATCACGGCACCCAGCAGATCAACCAGGGCCAGATGGACCGCTGGTCGATCGTCACCACGCTGAACTACCTCGCCCATGACGAGGAAGTCGAGATCGTGCTGGCGAAGGCGAAGCACTATCGCACCCAGGAAGGCCGCGACATCGTCAACAAGATGGTGCGGCTGGCGGATCTCACCCGCAACGCGTTCGCCAATGGCGACCTGTCGACGGTGATGAGCCCGCGCACGGTGATCACCTGGGCCGAGAACGCCGACATCTTCAACGACATCGGCTTCGCGTTCCGCGTCACCTTCCTCAACAAGTGTGACGAGCTGGAACGGCCGCTGGTCGCCGAGTTCTACCAGCGCTGCTTCAACGTCGAGTTGCCGGAATCCTCGGTCAACGTGGCGCTCAGCTAGTCCATGCCGAAAATCTCCGTCGAGCGCACAGTCACACAGACGAAGAAAGCGGTGCTCGGCGGATTGCTCCGCTACAACAACGAGAAGATGGGGAAGCAGAAGTACAAGCGCTTCGCCATCTCGCTGCGGCAAGGCGATGAGATCGTCGGCGGCATTGTCGGCGAGGTCTGGACCGCGGTGTTGTTCATCCAATTGTTCTGGATGGAGCAGAAGTTTCGCAACAAGGGCTTTGGCGCGAAGCTGATCAAGGCGATCGAAGACGAGGCGCGGCGCTTCGGAGCCACGCAATCCTATCTGGATACGATGAGCTTCCAGGCGCCGGGCTTCTACCGCGCCAATGGATATAAAGAGTTCGGTTCGATTGAGGGGTATCCCGGCGGCGTCACGCGTCACTGGTTTACGAAATCGCTATGACAACCTCCAATATCAAATTCCGTCCGGGTTCGAAGGAAGCGCCGACCGAGCCGTTCAAGCGCTCGGTCTCGGCGTGCCTGAAGGCGATCGCCAAGAAGCCGGAGCTTGAGGTCTCTTTCGCGGCCGAGCGGCCGGGGCTTGCGCCCGGCAAGGCGCGATTGCCGGAGCCGGCGCGGAAGATGACCAAGCGTGATGCGGCGATCGTGCGCGGCCACGCCGATTCGATTGCGCTCAAGATCGCCTGTCACGATCCCAAGGTGCATCGCAAGCTGATGCCGGGCAATCCGCAGGCGCGCGGCGTGTTCGAGGCGGTCGAGCAGGCGCGCGTCGAGGCGATCGGCTCGCGGCGAATGGCCGGTGTCGCGAAGAACCTCACCGCGATGCTCGACGATCATTTCCACCGCGGCAAGTATGACGAGATCACCGACCGCGCCGATGCGCCGCTGTCGGACGCGCTGGCGATGCTGGTGCGCGAACGCCTGACCGGCATGGCGCCGCCCGCGGCCGCCAAGAAGATGGTCGATCTCTGGCGCCCGACGCTGGAGGACAAGATCGGCTCGCGGCTCGATCAGCTCAGCCGTTTCACCGAGGACCAGGCCAGGTTCGGCGACATGGTCCATGATCTGCTGTCGGCGCTCGATCTCGGCGACGACCGCAACATGGACTCCGACGACGACGATGACCAGGACGAGAACCAGGACGGCGAGAACGATCAGTCCGGTGCCGAGGGCTCGCCCGATTCCGACGCCGCGCAGGAGATGAGCGCCGACCAGGCCCAGACGTCAGCGGAAGAGATGAGCGAAAGCGCGATGGAGAGCGCGCAGGCCTCGACGTCAGACACGTTCGACGACGGCGAGCTCGGCGACGACGAGACGCCGGGCGAGGCGACGCGGCCGAATTCCCGCGGCCAGAACGAGCCGCGCGGCCCGGAATACCATGCGTTTGCGCCGAAGTTCGACGAGGTGATCGCCGCCGAAGATCTCTGCGATCACGACGAGCTCGAGCGGCTGCGCTCCTATCTCGACAAGCAGCTCGCGCATCTGCAGGGCATCGTGGCGCGGCTCGCCAACCGCCTGCAGCGCCGCCTGATGGCGCAGCAGAACCGCGCCTGGGATTTCGATCTCGAGGAAGGCATCCTCGATCCGGCGCGGCTGTCGCGCGTCGTCACCGATCCCTATCATCCGCTGTCCTTCATGCACGAGAAGGAGGCGACCTTCCGCGACACCGTGGTGACGCTGCTGCTGGATAACTCCGGTTCGATGCGCGGCCGTCCGATCACGGTCGCCGCCACCTGCGCCGACATCCTGGCGCGCACGCTGGAGCGTTGCGGCGTCAAGGTCGAGATCCTGGGCTTCACCACCCGCGCCTGGAAGGGCGGGCAGTCGCGCGAGGCGTGGCTTGCGGCCGGCAAGCCGGCCAATCCCGGCCGCCTCAACGATCTCAGGCACATCATCTACAAATCGGCCGACGCGCCGTGGCGTCGTGCGCGCAAGAATCTCGGCCTGATGATGCGCGAGGGCCTGCTCAAGGAGAACATCGACGGCGAGGCGCTCGACTGGGCGCACAAGCGCCTGCTGGCTCGGCCCGAGCAGCGCCGCATCCTGATGATGATTTCGGACGGCGCGCCGGTCGACGACTCCACGCTGTCGGTCAATCCCGGCAACTATCTCGAGCGGCACCTGCGCCACATCATCGAGGAGATCGAGACCCGCTCGCCGGTCGAGCTGATCGCGATCGGCATCGGTCATGACGTGACGCGCTACTACCGCCGCGCCGTCACCATCGTGGATGCCGAAGAGCTCGGCGGCGCCATCACCGAAAAGCTCGCCGAGCTGTTCAGCGAGACCCACGGCTCGGCGCCCGCACCGGGCACGCGGCGCCGTCTCCACTCGTGAGACATGCGCTCACCACTTAGCCGCCGCCATGTCCTGCAAGGGATGGCGGCGGGGCTGTCGGCCGCGGCATTGCCGAGCCTTGCCCAAGCACAGGGCGCGAGCCAGCCGGCGCTGATCCCGGGACCGCCCGGCAGGCCGGGCCGTCACCGCGTCGACGAACCCTCAGCTGTCGAGGTCAACGCACGGCCGCTGCCGTCGTTCGATATCCGCGATCGTGCGCGGGTGCGGTTCGGCGCGCTGGAATATCGCAGCGGCCTGATCCTGACCTCGTCATTCGCCGGGTTTGGCGGCCTGTCCGCGCTGCGGCTCGATGCCAAGGGCGAGCGCTTCATCGCGGTCAGCGACCAGGGCACCTGGTTCACCGGCCGCATCGTCTATCGCGGTCGCGACATGGCCGGGCTCGACGATGTCGAGGCGGCGCCCCTGCTCGACGCCCGCGGCAAGCCGATCACCGCCACCCGCGGCTGGTACGATTCGGAATCGCTCGCACTCGATGGCTCCATTGCCTATGTCGGGCTCGAGCGTGTCAACCAGGTGCTGCGCTATGATTTGGCCAAGGGCTTCACCCGCGCGCGTGGCGAGGTGGTGCCGCTGCCCGCGGCGGCGCGCAAGCTGCCCATCAACAAAGGGCTCGAAGCACTCGTCTTCGTGCCCAAGGTCATGCCGAAAGCTACACCGGCGAGCCAGCCGCTGGCCGGTACGCTGATCGCGCTTTCCGAACGCGGGCTCGATGCCGCGGGCAATCTGATCGCCTTCCTGGTCGGCGGCAAGACGCCCGGCCAATTCAGCGTCCGCCGCACCGAGAATTACGAC
>DASVOL010000886.1:0-5497 GCA_036383375.1 Bradyrhizobium sp.
TTGATCTCCTCCACCGTCCAGGTGCTTCCTGCACGAGCGAAACGGAACGGCGTGCCGTAACGGTTCTCGAAGAAGCCGCCGCATAGGGCCTGTGCGACCGCCTGCATGACGGCGTCGTGGCAGACGAACAGGATCTCGACGCCAGGATGGCTGTCCTGCCACGTCGTAACGCAGCGTAGTGCCCGCCTGGAGACGGCGGCCCAGGGTTCACCATCCGCGGGAAGGATCGAGACCAGCTGTTCCAGCGCGGTGAGTCCATGCTTGCGCATGGTGTCACGGATCGATTGCCCTTCCAGGCTGCCGAAGTCGCATTCGATCATGTCGGCATCGATTGCAACGGGCTGCGACAGCGCCGCGGCCACGATGTCGGCGGTTTGCACGGCGCGGCGGAGCGGGCTCGCGACGATCGCACCGAGCGCGACGTTCCTGAGCCGCAGCGCGGCGGCGCGGGCCTGCGCCACGCCGTCATCGTTGAGAAGATTGTCGGTGCGGCCCTGAAAGCGGTGTTGCCGGTTCCAGTCGGTGGCGCCGTGGCGGAGACACAGAAAGGAGTGTGACGGCAAGGCCAATTGGGTTCACTTCGACTTGCTGGTGAACTTCTTCACCGCGACGCGGAAGTCCTCGGTGTGCATCGAGGTGATGATCTTGTGTTCCTCGGCGTCGAGCTGCTGCTTGGTCGGCGTGGTGGCGGCCTGATAGACCAGCGACTTGGTCCCCGCGATCGCGGCGGGCGGATTTTTCGCGAGGCGCTCGGCGAGTTGGCGGGTGGCCGCCTTCAGTTCGGCCGCGGGGACGGTCTTGACGACGAGCCCCCATTCATAGGCCTGTTGTGCGGTGAAGCCGTCCTCGGCAAGGAAGATCTGCAGCGCTCGGCGGGTCCCGACCGTGCCGACGATGCCGACCGTGCTGCCACCGTCAGGCGATACGCCGATCTTGGCATAGGCCGGCGTGAAGCGGGCATCCTCCGCGGCGATGCACAGGTCGGTCACGAAGGCGAGGCCCATGCCGGCGCCGGCTGCGGACCCGTGCACGCTGGACAGTACGATCTTCGGCATCCGCCGCACCGTCTCGATGAAGGCGTGGTAGTGGTGCAGCATCTCGCCGACCACCGGGGTGACGTTGTTGGCTTCGGTCGCAGCACCGATGGTCTGCAGGTCGCCGCCGGCGCAGAAGGCGCGGCCTTCGCCCTCGATGACCAGCACGCGGACGTCCTTGTTGGCTTCGACCTCGGCGCCGAGTTGCTCGAGCTTCTTGGCGATCGTCATGTCGATCGCATTGAACGCGGCCGGCCGGTTCAGCGTGATGGTCGCGATGGCGCCGTCGATGCGGAGCAAAGCGGGGTCGTTGGCGGAGGCGGGAGCGGGCATTTTTGAGGACCTTGGGCTTGTTATTTCCGGACATTTAAGGCCTTGGCGCCAGCCATGGCAATCCGGCCCGGCGTCCAGGGGCGGGTTTCGGGCACCCAGATTTGCCAGGGACCCCCTTGCATCGGCGCGAGCCATGAGGCCAAATGGCGTGCGCCTTCGGTACGCAGACACGAGCGCTGTGGTGACGGGGCACGCAAGCTAACATCGACAAGAGGAAACGGCATGGGTCACTCCTGCTCGCGCGTATTTGGGTTGTTCCGATGACAGGCTCGGTCATCATCGTCGGCGCCGGACATGCCGGCTTCCAGCTCGCGGCGTCGCTGCGCCAGGCCGGCTTTGCCGAGCGCATCGCCCTGCTCAATGACGAGGGGCATTTGCCGTACCAGCGGCCGCCTTTGTCGAAGGCCTATCTGAAGGGGACAGGCGGGCCCGAGACCCTGATGTTCCGGCCCGACAAGTTCTACCAGGACAACAAGATCGAGCTGATCACCGATCGCGCCCATGCGGTCGACCGCCACGCGCGGAAGGTGGCGCTGGCTTCCGGCACGTCGCTCGACTATGGCCACCTGGTGTTCGCGACCGGCGCGCGGAACCGGCTGCTCGATATTCCCAACGCAAAGCTCGACGCCGTCCGCTACCTGCGCATCCTCGACGAGAGCCAGGCGCTGCGCGATCTGCTCGCACCCGGCATGCGCGTCGTGGTGATCGGCGCGGGCTTCATTGGGCTCGAATTCGCGGCCACCGCGCGGGGCAAGGGCCTCGAGGTCGACGTGGTCGAACTTGCCTCACGTGTGATGGCGCGCGCAGTGACCGCAGAGATCTCCGAGTTCTCACAGTCGCGCCACGGCGCGGCTGGCATCCGGATTCATCTCGGCGTCCAGGTTACGGCGATCGAGGCCGATGGCGCCAAGGTCACCGGCGTCAGCCTGAGCAACGGCACGCACATCCCGGCCGATCTCGTCGTGGTCGGCGTCGGCGTGCTGCCTAATGTCGAGCTCGCCGCGGAGGCCGGCCTGCCGGTCGCATCGGGCATCATCGTCGACGAGCATCTTCTGACCGCCGATCCGAACGTCTCCGCGATCGGCGATTGCGCGCTCTATACCAGCAAGCGCTTCGGCGGATCGCTGCGGCTGGAGTCGGTGCAGAACGCGACCGACCATGCCCGCTGCGTGGCGGCGCGGCTGACCGGCAAGACCGAGGTCTATGACGGCCTGCCGTGGTTCTGGAGCGACCAGGGCCCCGACAAGCTGCAGATGGCGGGCCTGACCACCGGCTACGACCGCGTCGTGGTGCGCGGCGACCGCGCGCAGGGGGCATTCTCGGCGTTCTGCTATCGCGGCGACAGGCTGCTCGGCATCGAGTCGGTCAATCGCGCCGGCGATCACATGTTCGGCCGCCGGCTGCTGGGCGCGGGTGGTTCGATCACACCGGATCAGGCGGCGGATGCGAGCTTTGATTTGAAGAGCGCGCTGGCGTAGTTGAATGGTCGTCCCGGCGAACGCCGGGACCCATACTCCGCAGCGGTGTAGTGAACGGGACTCGTCGTTCCGGCGCCGCATAACATTAGAGATTCGTGGTTATGGGTCCCGGCCTTCGCCGGGACGACGCGTGGAGAGAGCGTCCTTGACCTCCTGCGCCGTCGGCATCGACGGCGCGGCCCCCATCCGTTGCACGCAGATCGAGGCGGCAGTGTTGGCGTAGGCCAGCGCGTCACCGAGCGCCTTGCCGATGGCGAGCTGCGAGGCGAGGGTGCCGACGAAGCAATCGCCGGCGCCAGTGGTGTCGACGGCCTTGACCTCGCGTCCGGGCACGAGCAGCGGTTGGCCCTCGACCAGCGCCAGCACGCCGCGTTTGCCGAGCGTGACGCAGACGGTCTTGCCGCGTCCAAGGGTCTGTGCCGCCTCGGCGAAGCGGGAGGGATCATCGCTGTCGCGCAGCTCCGCTCCCGTCAGCAGGCCGAGCTCGGTCTCGTTGAGGATCAGGACGTCGACCAGATCCAGCAGCGCCTTGTCGGTCTGTTTTGCCGGTGCCGGATTCAGGATCGTGGTGGCGCCGGCGGCGCGAGCGCGGCTGAAGAATGCGGCGATCGTCGGCAGCGGGATCTCGAACTGGCTGACCGCGACGTCACCCTTCGCAAGCACGGGCGCTGCGACATCATCGGCATCGACCAGCCCGTTGGCGCCCGGCACGACGACGATCGTGTTGTCGGCATTGGCGAGCGTGATGATCGCCGTGCCCGAATGGATGCCGCCGGTGTCCTTGACGAAGCTGAGATCGACCCCTTGTGCGGCAAGGAAGGCGCGAAGCTCCTTGCCGAACGCGTCAGTGCCGAGCCGGCCGACCAGCGTGGTCGGCACGCCCTGCTTGGCCGCCGCCACCGCCTGATTGGCGCCCTTGCCGCCGGGAAAATACAGCATGGCCTCGCCGGCCACGGTCTCGCCGACCTTTGGATGGCGTTCGGCGGTCGCCACCACGTCCATATTGATGCTGCCGGCGACGAAGACGCGCCCCATGCCTTACCCCGCTCCGTTCTGTCACACCGCGGCGCCGAACTCCTGCTTGACCGCGGCGATGTCGGCAAGCGTCGGCAGGCCGGCTTCGTTGCCGAGCTTCTGGATCTTGAAGGTCGACGCCGCGCGCGCGAACTCGAAATGCTCATGCCAGGCTTTGCCGGGATTGGCGAGATAGGAATAGATGTAGGCGCCATGGAAGACGTCGCCGGCGCCGTTGGTGTCGATCACGCGCTTGCGCGGAATCGGAAATGCCGGCAGCGTTTGCACCGTGCCCGCTTCGTCGTACCAGAGCAGACCGCGCTCACCCATGGTGATGCCGCCGATCCGGCAGCCGCGGCTCTTGAGATAGTCGAGCATCTGCTCCGGCGTCTTGTCCATCTGCTCGCACAGCCGTTCGGCGACGATCGCGACGTCGATGAAGGCGAGCAGCTCGTGGGTGTTGGTGCGCAGGCCGCCGCCGTCGAGCGAGGTCAGGATGCCGTCCTCACGGCAGAGCTTTGCGTAATGGATCGCGGCGTCCGGCTGGTGGCCGTCGATGTGCAGCGCACGGCAACCCTTGATGTTGAGCAGCGGAAAGGGGTGGATGTGCTGGTCGTCGCGGCAGCGGACGATGGCGCGCTTGCCGTCATTGGGCATGATGAAGGACAGCGAGGAGGAGTTCACCTTGCGGGGATGAAACGAGATGCCGTACCTGTCGGCCATGTCCCAGAACATCCGGCCCAGCCAGTCATTGGCCATGGTGGCGATCAGGTCCGGCTCGACACCGAGCTTGGCGCAGCAGAACGCCGCGGTCACCGCGTTGCCGCCGAACGACACGGCATAGGCGTCCGCAACGTGCTTCTCGTCGCCGACCGGCATGTGATCCGTGATGAAGGTGACGTCGATATAGGTCTGTCCAATGAAGAGCGCCTGCATTCGCTTCCCGTGATCGCTTGGTGTGGTCCCGGCCGACGATCAGACTAGCACCGCTGATCGGCCGATATCGCTGAAATTATTCGCATCCCTGCTTGGTTTACAGGTAGAGATGATGGATGTGCCGCCCCGTTCTGGTATGCGGCATAACGGCCGGTGGCAGGCCGCGGTTCCGGGATTCGCAAGGAGAAGCACAATGACGGCAGATTCGGGGAGGCCAATGCCATGATTACCGGTCTCGATCATGTCGTCGTCCTCACCGGCGACATTGCCGCCGCCAGCGCCGCCTACGAGACGCTGTTCGCGCGGGCGCCGGCCTGGCGCAACAGCGGCGACGGCGCCGACCGCGTGCTGTTCACGCTCGACAACACGACGTTGGAATTGATGGCGCCGCGCGGCGACGACGATGCCGCCCAGCGCGTCCGCAACGCGCTCGCAACGCAAGGCGAGGGGCTCGCGAGCCTCTGCTTCCGCACCAGCGATATCGTCAGGACGCACCGCAGGCTCGACCGGCTGACGCTGAAGCCCGAGCCCGTCGCCGAGGTCGAGAGCCGCGACGAGACCAGCGGTGCCACGCTGTCGTGGAAGCGGACGCGCGCGGCGACCGATGCGACACGGGGTGTGCGCATGTTCTTCCTGGAACGGGAGCAGGAGCGGCCGCTGTCGGTGCGCACCACGCCGGCCTCGATCACCGCGATGGATCAT
>DASVOL010000887.1:0-4368 GCA_036383375.1 Bradyrhizobium sp.
CGGAGCCGTCGGCGCGTTGGAACGGGAATTGCTTTGCTGACAGGGGCCGTAAATCCGGAGGCAAGTCATGTTCGATACGATCAACTGGGACGATTTGCGGGTCTTCCTCTGTGCCGCTCGCGCCGGAAATTTGAGTCAGACCGCAAAGCGGCTGCGGCTGGATCATTCCACCGTGAGCCGGCGGATCGCCCAGATGGAAGCTTCGCTCGGGATCGCGGTGTTCGAACGCCACCGCACCGGGCTCAAGCTCAACGAGGTCGGCGAGCGCTTGCTCCGTCATGCCGAGCGGGTCGAGAGCGCGGTGATCGCCATTCGTGAGGAGGCCAGCGCCAGCGACACCCAGGGACTGATCGGGACCGTGCGGCTCGCCACCATGGAGGGGATCGCCTCGCTCTATCTGGCGCAACGCTTTGCGAAACTGCGTCGCGCTGCGCCGCAACTCTCCGTCGAACTCGTCACGTCAGCGCAGACGGTCTATGTGCACAAGCGCGAAGCCGACCTGTTCGTGTCGTTCTTCCGGCCACCCGGTCCGGGGCTGATCTCCGAGCGCATCGGCAAGTTTCGGCTCGGGCTGTTCGCAAGCCAGTGCTATCTCGACCATCACGGCATGCCTGCAAGCCTTCGCGACCTCGCCGACCATTGGTTCGTCTCCTACATTGAGGATCTGATCCAGGTCGATTCGGTGCGCTGGCTTGCCGACGTCATCGAGGAGCCGAAGATCGCCTTCCACTCCAACAGCATGATCGCACAGATGAACGCCGCGGCGGGCGGCCTCGGCATCGTCATGCTGCCGAGCTTTGCCACCAACGACCGGCCCGACCTGATCCCCGTGTTGCCGGCCCTCGCCGGCACCTTTCGCGAGGTCTGGCTCAACGTCCACAGCGACCTGCAATTTGCCCCGCGCATCCGCGCGGTCCGCGCATTTCTGAAAAATACCCTGAAGCAGGACCCCGACATGCAGGTCACGCTGGCCGATGCCCTGCCGCAGCCGCGCACGGCAGATTGCAAAAATCCATAGTTCCTTTCCCCCGGAGCCCGGCTGAAGCTCGTTCGATTGGCGCACCGCAGCGCACGCTGAAGCTTTGAGGGGGCAAGCATGAACGTGGTTATTCCCGGCAACCCCGATCCGGCGCCGAGCGTCAGCGCCGCCTTGGCCAAGAAACTGGCCAGGAAGCGGCTGATCGTCGCGCTGGTGCTCAGCGCCGCGATGATCGTGATCTATTTCGGCTTCATGGGGCTGTTCGCGTTCGACAAGCCGCTGCTCGGCACCATCCTGGTGCCCGGCCTTTCGCTCTGCATTGTGCTCGGCCCGCTCGTCATCATCTCCTCCTTCGCGCTCTGCCTGGTCTACGTGCTGTGGGCGAACCGGGTGTTCGATGCCGGCATCCGCAATCTTCGCTAAGGGAGCAGAGCAAGATGGGCAGCAGCACGCTTTCGATCGGGTTCTTCTTCGCCTTCATGGCATTGACCTTGGCGATCACTTATTGGGCCGCGCGACGCACGCGCACCACCGAACACTTCTTCGCCGCCGGCGGCCAGGTCACGCCGTGGCAGAACGGCTGGGCCCTCGCAGGTGACTTCCTGAGCGCCGCCGCCCTGCTCGGCATTGCCGGCATCGTCACCTCGAACGGCTTCGACGGCATGATCTACTCGATCGGCTGGCTGGTCGGCTGGCCGATCATTCTGTTCCTGATCGTCGAACCGCTGCGCAACGTCGGCCGCTTCACTTTCGCCGATGTCGTGGCCTATCGGCTGCGCCAGCGCCCGGTGCGCCTCGCCGGCGCCGTCGGGACGCTTGCCGTCATCCTGTTCTACCTGATCGCCCAGATGGTCGCGACGGGATCACTGATCAAGCTGCTGTTCGGCCTGCCCTACACCTGGTCGGTCGTCGTGGTCGGCAGCGTCATGCTGGTCTATGTGCTGTTCGGCGGCATGTTGGCGACGACATGGGTGCAGGTGGTGAAGGCTGCGCTGCTGATGGGCGGCGGCATCCTGCTCGCCTTCCTCGTGTTGACCCATTTCGAGATGAACCCGCTCAAGCTGTTCGCCGCGGCGTCCGAGAAATACGGCACCAAGGTGCTACAGCCGGGATCGAAGGTGGTCTCGGGCCAATGGGATGCCATCTCGCTCGGGCTCGGCCTGATGTTCGGCACAGCCGCGATGCCGCATGTGCTGATGCGGGCCTATACGGTGAAGGACGCCAAGGCCGCGCGGCTGTCGATCCTCTATGCCACCGGCCTGATCGGCGTCTTTCATCTCATGGTCTTCATCATCGGCTTCGGCGCCATGGTGCTGGTCGGCGCCGACGCAGTGGCAAAGGCCGGAGGCGGCGGCAACATGGCCGCGCCGCTGCTGGCACTCATGGTCGGCGGCAATGCCTTCTTCGGCTTCATCTGTGCGGTCGCGTTCGCGACCATGCTCGCCGTCGTCGCCGGGCTGACGCTGTCGGGCGTCGCCACGCTCTGCCACGACGTCTGGACCAATGTGATCCGCAACGGCAGCGCTTCGGAGGCCGAGCAGCTCAAGGTCGCGCGTATCGCAACCGTCATGATCGCGATCTTCGCCGTCTTCCTTGGCATCGCGTTCGAAGGCCAGAACGTCGCCTTCATGGCGGGCCTTGCGTTCTCGATCGCCTGCGCCGCCAACTTCCCCTCGTTGGTGCTCGCCATCACCTGGCGCCGCTTCACGACGCCTGCAGCGGTGGCGAGCATTCTCGTCGGCACGCTGAGCTCGCTGGTGCTGATCTATCTATCGCCGACCATCCAGGTCGACATTCTCGGCAAGCCGCTGGCCGCGATCGAGCACCAATGGTGGTTCGTGTCGCTGCGCAATCCGGCGATCATCAGCATGCCGGTGTCGTTCGCGGTCGCGATCCTGCTGTCACTGGTCACGCGGGAGAACAACGCCGATCTCGCCTTTGACGAGATGCAGCGGCGCATCCTGCTCGGCCCGGTTCAGCCGAACGCCAGCGCGCAGGGCCAGGTGAAGAGTGCGGCCTGAAGCGCGGCGCGGGGAGGCAGATGTATGTCTCGCTGACCGTGCAACATATTCGGTGTCGTCCCTGCGAAAGCAGGGACCCATAACCACCGACGGTTATTGCTTCACGATGCCGGGACTGCGAGTCCCATTCACAACATCCGCCGCGGAGTATGGGTCCCTGCTTTCGGAGGGACGACGCATCTTCGCGGAAACAGGCTCGCGAACGTCGCGCGACGTCCTTACTTCCCCTTCGCGGCCTTGGCCTTCAGCTTCGCCGCGCGATAGCGGGCGGCGCCGCCTTCGCGGATCGACTGTTCGCTGCGCTCGAGCGCCATCGCGTCGTCGGGGACGTTCTTGGTGATGACGGAGCCCGAGCCGATATAGGCGCCGTTGCCGATCGTGACCGGCGCGACCAGCGAGGTGTTGGTGCCGA
Organism: Bradyrhizobium sp.; assembly: GCA_036383375.1. Taxonomy (GTDB): domain Bacteria; phylum Pseudomonadota; class Alphaproteobacteria; order Rhizobiales; family Xanthobacteraceae; genus Bradyrhizobium. The sequence goes on from DASVOL010000887.1 coordinate 3,413, forward strand.
CGAAGGCGCCCTCGCCGATCAGCGTCTTGTGCTTGAGGAAGCCGTCGTAGTTGCAGGTGATGGTGCCGGCGCCGAGATTGGAATTGGCGCCGACATGGGCGTCGCCGACATAGGAGAGATGGTTGACCTTGACGCCGGCCTCCAGCACAGCTGCCTTGGTCTCGACAAAATTGCCGATCCGCGCGCCGTCGCCGAGCGAGGTGCCGGGCCGCAGCCGCGCATAGGGACCGACCGACACCTTCTTGCCGACCTTCGCCTCGACGAGGTGGGAGAAGGAGTGGATCACCGCGCCGTCGTCGATCGAAACGCCGGGACCGATCACCACGAACGGCTCGATCACAACGTCCTTGCCGAATTTGGTGTCGGCGGCGAGATAGACCGTGTCCGGCGCGATCAGGGTCACACCGGCCTCGAGCGCCTGCCTGCGCAGCCGCGCCTGCATCACGGCCTCCGCCTCGGCGAGCTGTGCCTTGGTGTTGATGCCGCGCACTTCATCTTCGCTGGTCTCGATCACGACGGCCTCCAGTCCCAGTTCCCTGACGATGCCGACGGCATCGGTCAGATAATATTCGCCCTGGGCGTTGGCATTGCCGATCTTCTCGATGATCGCCAGCGCCTTGCTGCCGCCGAACGCCATCACGCCGGCGTTGCACAGCGTGATCTTGCGCTCCTCGGCGCTGGCATCGGCATGCTCGCGGATCGCAACCAGTCTGCCGTTCTCGGTCACCAGCCGGCCGTAGCCGGTCGGGTCGGCGGCCTGGAAGCCGAGCACCGCAAGCGCAGCGCCCTCGCGCAGCGGCGCGCGCATCCGCGCAAAGGTCTCGGCCGAGATCAGCGGCGTATCGCCGAACGCGATCACGATGTCGTCCGCGCCACGGGCAATAGCCTCGCGCGCGGCCAGCACGGCATGCGCAGTCCCGAGACGTTCACGCTGGACGAAAGTCGTGGCATCCGGC
>DASVOL010000888.1:0-3958 GCA_036383375.1 Bradyrhizobium sp.
TGCCCGCCAGCCGTCGCCGATCCAGCCACCGACCAGTTCGCCGACGAAGCCCGCGAAGAAGATGATGAAGGATGCGCCGCCGAGCGCCTTGATGTCGAAGCCGTGCACCTTGAACAGATAGGTCGGCATCCAGGTCAGCAGCCCATAGAACGTGGTGTTGAAGAACATCCAGCCGAGGCACATGCACCACACCGAGCGGAAGCGGAAATAGGCCATCCCGCTTGCACCCGACGACGGCGGCGTCGCCGCGTCCTCGATCGCATGCGCCTCCTCGAGATAGCGCGCCTCCGCTTCATTGACCGAGGGATGCTCGCGCGGCGCGTTGCGGATGTAGTACCAGGCCCACAGCCCGCACAGCATGGTGCCGATGCCGGCGACGACGAAGGCGACGCGCCAGGAACTGAACGCCGCCATCAGCCAGGCGATCACGATCGAGCCGAGCGCAGCGCCGAGCGGCGCGCCGCCGTCGAGCAGGGTGGCGCCGCGGCCGCGTTCGGTCTGCGTCATCCAGATCGCGTTGAGCTTGCCGCCGGCCGGATAGATAGGCGCTTCCGACGCGCCGAGCCCGAGCCGGGTCAACAGCAGCAGCATCCAGCTGGTGGACAGCGCCGCCAGCGCCTGGAAGAAGCCCCAGAACAGCGTCGCGAGGGCGATCACGATGCGCGGCTTGAAGCGATCGGCGAGCATGCCGCCCGGCACCTGCATCAGCGCGTAGGTCCAGAAGAACGAGCTCAGGATCAGGCCCTGCATCGCTGGATCGATGTCGAACTCCTTGGCGATGACGGGCATTGCGACCGAGAGCGAGGCGCGATCGATATAGTTGATCGAGATCAGGAACAGCATCAGCAGGAAGATCTTCCAGCGCACGCCGGAAGGCTTCGCCGTATCTGCCATTGCGATGGTGGACACCTGATCGCTCATTGCTCGCTCCTCTGCCGGCAGATTGTTTTTGCCCCTGGCACGACCCTCGTCATCGAAGGTCATTGGCCCTCTCCTGCCCCGCGCGAAGTCTGCTTCAAGGCGGCCGACACGACAAGCATATTTTGCATTCTGCATGCAACTTTATCTATCATATTGATATCTATCAGTCTTTCGCTATTTAAGCCTCGTTCTTGATCAACCCATGGTGAGGAATTGGGCGTTGGGTCATACGCCCGAGCCAGCCGAATTCAGAGAATTGGCCCGGCGTCGCGGCTGCAGCGACTGCGCGCAACGGCGTTCTGCTCATTCAAAAAAAGAGCAGTCCGCGCTTCCCTTGGAAGCGCGGACCTATCGTGAGCCAGTGATGCGGATCGCCCGTCAGCGCCGGATGAACGCCGCCACCACCGCGCTGGAAGTGGCACAGACCGCGACCACCAGGAACACCAGCGAGGTCTGGTTATGCTTGTCCATGAAATGGCCGATGATAGGCTCGCCAAGACCTGCGAACAGATAGGCGAACGAGTTCATCACCCCGGTTGCGGTCCCTGCCCGCTTGTGGCCGACCAGATCCGGGCACAGCGCCCAGAACGAGGATTGCGGGCCATAGGTGAAGAAGCCGCACAGGAACAGCACGGTCATGCCGAGATAGATCTCGGTGGTCGGGATCGCATACATGCATAGCGCGGTGACCGCGGCGAGCACCATATAGAGCACGATGGCGAGGTACCGCCGCGAGCCGAACACCTTGTCCGAGACCCAGCCATTGCTGAATGCGCCGACCGCCATACCGACCGGCAGCGCGATGCTGATCCAGCGCGGATCGATCGCCGAGGTCGCACCGGCCTTGGCCCAGTTGCTGCCGAGGAAGTGCACGGGCACCCACACCAAAAGGCCGTAGCGCGCCGCATTCTGGAAGCCGATCGAGACGCCGGCGACCAACAGCCGCCAGTTCGAAAGCACCGCCTTGTAGCGCGCAAGCGAGCCCTCATTGGCGTCGACCGTGGCCTCGGTTGCGGTGACCTCGTCGGCCTCGTCATGCGGCGAGGCAAAACCCATGTCCTCGGGCTTCTCGCGCGCGATCAGATAGAACGCGATGCCGCCGAGCAGCAGCAGCACCACCGGGATGCGGAAGATCCAGCGCCAGTCGAGCTGGAAATAGCCGACCACGACCAGCGAGGTGACGAACGACAGCACCGAGGCCAGACCAGCCGCGAAGGTGTAGAGCCCATAGACCGTGCCGCGCTCGTGGCGGCCCCACCAGTTCGACAGCAGCCGGCTGCCCGGCGCCCAGCCCATCGACTGGAAGTAGCCGTTGATGCCCCAGAACGCGGTGAGGCTGACGATGCCGGTTGAGAGGCTCGTCGCCCAGTTCATGATGAATGAGAGGATCGCGCCCGCGCTCATCACGCGCCGGCCGCCGAACTTGTCGCCGAGATTGCCGTTGATGGCCTGCCCGACCGCGTAGCACCACAGCAGCGCCGCGCTGGCCCAGCCCAGCGCTTCCTTGCTGACGCCGAACTCGGCCTGGATACCGGGAATGGCGAAGCCGAAGGTTTGCCGCCCGGTGTAGAAGAACAGATAGCAGAACATCGCCGCGAACAGCATTCGCCACTGCGCGCGGCGGAACGATGTCGCAAGCTCCGGATTCTGGACTCCGACCGAGCCGACGCTCGACGGACTGAACGTGATCGACATTGCAGCCTCCCCTGATGATTGTTTGTTGTTCACCCTCGGCCGCCGCGCTGTTCTTGTTGCGCGCGTGCGGCTCTCCCTTCGGATCGACGCGCGTCCCTACACCGGCCAGGGCAGCGAATAGGTCTTGACGTTGGTGAAGCTCTTGATCGCCTCCTGCACGCCCTCCTTGTAGCCAAGGCCGGAATCCTTGATGCCGCCGAACGGCGACATCTCGATCCGGTAGCCCGGCACTTCCCAGACGTTGACGGTGCCGACGTCGAGCTCGTTGACGAACCGCGTGATGTAGTCGAGCCGGTTGGTGCAGACGCCGGACGACAGGCCGAACGCGGTCGCATTCGAAATCCGGATCACGCTCTCGATGTCGTTGGGCACGCGGATGATCGGGATCACAGGCCCGAAGGTCTCCTGCATCACCAGCTCGCTGGTGTACGGAATCCGGTCGACCACCGTCGGCGGATACAGCGCGCCGTTGCGGTCGTTGCCGTGCAACAGCTCGGCACCGTCGGCGACCGCCGCGTTGACCCGGCGCTCGAATTCCTTGGCCGCACCCTCATGGATCACGGTGCCGACATCGACCGTCGGGTCCATCGGATCGCCGCACTTCAGGGTGCGCGCCTTCTTCAGCACTAGGGCGGCGAAATCGTCGGCGACGGCCTCGACGCAGAGGATGCGCTTGACGGCCGTGCAGCGCTGGCCGGAGTTCTTGGTCGCGCCGGTGACGGCGAGTTCGGCCGCCTTCTCGAGGTCGGCGTCCTCCATCACGATCAGGGGATCGTTGCCGCCGAGCTCGAGCACCAGGCGCTTGTAGCCGGCTTTATCGGCGATGTGCTTGCCGACCCTGACCGAGCCGGTAAAAGTCACGAGATCGGCGTCCGGATCGGTGATCATCGCATCACCCATCGAATGCGGATTGCCCGTCACCACCGACAGCATTTCGGGCGGCAGCCCGGCTTCATACAGCACGTCGGCGAGCGCCAGCGCGGTCAGCGGCGTGAGCTCGGTCGGCTTCAGTACCACGCGGTTGTTGGTGGCGATCGCCGGCGCGATCTTGTGGCTCACCATGTTGAGCGGATGGTTGAACGGCGTGATCGCCGAGATCGCGCCGAGCAGCGGCGTCCGCATCGTGAAGATCTTGCGTGCTTTGCCCTGCGGGCTGATGTCACAGGAAAACGTCTCGCCATCGTCCTTGATCGCGAGCTGCCCGGCAAACGAATAGACGTCGTAGGCGCGGCCGGCCTCGTAGAGCGAGTCCTTCCAGCACAGGCCGGACTCGGCGGTGATCAGCCGCGCGAACTCCTCCTTGCGGCCCGCCAGGATCTCGGCGGTGCGCAGCAGGATGCGC
>DASVOL010000889.1:0-3043 GCA_036383375.1 Bradyrhizobium sp.
GGCAGGAACACCGAGATCAGCACCAGCGTGATACCGACGATCGGCGCGAACAATTCGTCCATCGCCTTGATCGCGGCATCGTGCCCGGACATGCCGCGCTCGATATTGTGTGCGGCGCCTTCCACCACCACGATGGCGTCGTCGACCACGATGCCGATCGCCAGCACGATCGCAAACAGCGTCGAGAGGTTGATGGTGAAGCCGAGCGCAGCCATCGCCGCAAATGCGCCGATGATGGTGACCGGCACCGTGGTCGCAGGCACCAGCATCGCCCGCCAGTCCTGCAGGAACACCAGGATCACGACCAGCACCAAGAGACCCGCCTCGATCAGCGTCCGGTAGACCTCGTCGATCGAGGCCTGGACGAATTTGGTGGTGTCGAACGGCGTGTCGTATTTGATGTCCTGCGGGAACTGCTTGGCGAGCTGCGCCACCTTCTTCTGCACTTCCTTCTCGACCTGCAGCGCGTTGGCGCCCGGCGACAGGAACACGCCGATGCCGGTGGCCGGCTTCTGGTTGAGCGAGAACACCTGGCTGTAGGTCTGCGCGCCGAGCTCGACCGAGCCGAGATCGCGGACGCGGATGACGTCGCCGACATTGCCGGTCTTGACGATGATGTTCTCGAACTGGCTCGCATCGTCGAGCCGGCCGTTGACGTTCAGCGTGTACTGGAACGCCTGCCCCTGCGGCGCGGGCGGCGCACCGACCTGGCCCGCGGTAACCTGCTGGCTCTGCTGCTGGATCGCCTGGATGACGTCCTGCGGCATCAGCCCGCGCGCCTGCAGCTTGTTCGGATCAAGCCACACCCGCATCGAGTACTGTCCCGCACCGAACACGGTGACGTTGCCGACACCCGGCAGACGCGACAGCTCGTCCCGGATGTTGATGGTGGCATAGTTCGACAGGAACAGGCTGTCGTAGGTCTTGTTCGGCGAGGTCAGCGTCACGAACAGCAGGATCGAGGTCGACCGCTTCTGCACCGTGACGCCCTGGTTCTGCACCGCGGTCGGCAGTTGCGACAGTGCCGAGGAGACGCGGTTCTGCACCAGCACCTGCGCGAAGTTGAGGTCGGTGCCGATCTTGAAGGTCACGGTCAGCGTGTAGGTGCCGTCGGCGCCGCTGTAGGACTGCATGTAGAGCATGTCCTCGACGCCGTTGACCTGCTGCTCGATCGGCAGCGCCACGGTGTCGATCACGGTTTTCGCCGACGCGCCGGGATAGCGCGTCGTCACCTGGACCGTCGGCGGCACCACGTCGGGATATTGCGCGACCGCCAGATTGAACAGCGCGACGCCGCCGATCAGGATCATCAGAATCGCGATGACGTTGGAAAGCACCGGCCGCTCGATGAAGAATTTCGAGATCATGGCGCGCCCCTCACTTGGCCGGTGCCGGCGTCGCGTCGCCCTTCTGCATCTGCGGATCGACCTTCTGGCCGGGGATCGCGCGCAACAATCCGGCGGTGACGACGCGGTCGTCGGCCTTCAGCCCGCTCTCGATGACGCGCAGCCCCTCGTCGAGCGGACCGGTCGTGACCTTGCGCTGCTCGACCACGTTGTCGGTATTGACGACCAGCACGTAACGGCCGGCCTGGTCGCTGCCGATCGCAACGTCGGGCACCAGCAGCGCATTGTCCTGCTTGTCGATCGGGACGCGAACGCGGACGTAGAAGCCGGGCAGCAGCACGCGATCCGGATTGGGCACCAGGCCACGCACGGCGAGCGTTCCGGTCGATTGGCTGACGGTCGGTGAGAGATAATCGAGCTTGCCCTTGTGCGGATAGCCGGTCTCGGTCTGCAACCCGACCTCGATCGGCAACTGCCTGAGATCGCTGAACGTCAAGCCGCGGCGGCGCGCCTCGTCGCGCACCCGCTGCACATCCTGCTCATTGACGTTGAAATTCACGTAGATCGGGTCGAGCTGCACGATGGTGGCAAGCTGGGTGGGCGAGGCCGCGCCGACCAGCTCACCGACCGAGACCAGGTGGTTGCTGACGATGCCGTCGAACGGCGCGGCCACATTGGTGTAGCCGTAATTGACCGCGGCGATCTTGGTGTTGACCTGAGCCTGCTGCAGATTGGCCTGGGCGTTGTCCCGGGTCGAGGTCGAGGTATCGAGTGTCGCTTGCGAGACCGCCTGGCGCTGCACCAGATCCGCTTGCCGCTTGAAGTCGGCCTCGGCCTGCTTCAGCGTCGCCTGCGCGCCCACTTCCGCGGCCTGCGCCTGCTCCAGCTTCAGTTTGTAGGTCTCGGGCTCGATCGTGAACAGGGTGGTCCCCTCCTTCACCGGCGAGCCGTCCTGATAGTTGATCGCCTGCAGAAAGCCCTGCACGCGCGCGACCAGATCGACGGTCTTGATCGGCGCGGTGTTTCCGGTTGCGTCCAGATAGCGCGTGATGGCGCGCTGCACCGGCGGGGCGACTTCGACCTTGGGCGGCGGCGGCGCAACAAAACTGTTTTGCTCGCAGGCACTTAAACTGACAAGGGCGGTTAAGGCGAAGGCGATGCGCAGAAGCGGCGTATTTCGCAGCCGCACAAAATCGCTCTGACTGAAATGTGCCGACGCGCGCGCATGCCTCATTTCCGAGCCTCAATTCAAATGACTTAATTCAAAGATATCGAAGCGAGCAAAAAATTCAGCCGGGCTCCTCCATAGCAACAATCCGCTTGCAGCGGAACTCGAAAGCGAAAATGATGTCGCTCGCGAAGGTTGTTAGAGCAAAACTTTTTCAGACTCAGTTCAGTTGAGCCGGAGGCTTCCGGCGCGACGAGAGGATTTATTCAGATGATCAACGCGTTGACACGTGCAACGAGGCTCTCCGCATGGCTCGCGCTTGCGGCATTGATGAGCACCGCACCGGCCTTGTCGCAGGCGCCGAGCCAGGCGCAGCGCGACGCCATCAAGTCGCAATGCCGCAACGATTACATCGCGCACTGCTCCAGCGTGCCGCCCGGCGGCGAAGCGTCACTGCAATGCCTGCAGAAGAACATGGCAAGCCTCGGCCCCGGCTGCGCCAGCGCCGTGAAGGCCGTCGAAGCGCCAA
>DASVOL010000890.1:0-5828 GCA_036383375.1 Bradyrhizobium sp.
ACCGCGGCGATGGAGATGTCGCTGCGAAACACCATCGCGCGCGACGATGTGGTGCCCTGATCGATGGCCAGCACGAAAGACATGAGCGTTTCCCTTTAGGCGTCGTAACAGGCGCCAAGGGAGCGGATTACCGCGGCGAGGTCAAGATTGCTGGTGCGTGTGGCGTGCAGCTATCCGACCGTCATCCTGAGGTGCGAGCGGAGCGAGCCTCGAAGGATGCACGGCCCCGGCTGGTGGCCGTCGACCCTTCGAGGGCCGCTGAAGAAGCGGCCACCTCAGGGTGACGGGGATAGAACAGATTGCGGGAAAGAAGCAGCAGCCCGATCACATCGGCCGGTAGGTCCGCACGTCCGAGGGGACGTTGACACCGATCTTGATGGCGCCGACCGAGCGGATGATGTCGTCGCCGAGCAGCTGGGCGAAGCAGGCGTAGCCCCAGTCGTTCATGTGCAGGCCGTCGGCGATGACGAAATCGTCGATCGGGATCGCCTGTTTCTCGTGCCAGTCGCGCATCACCTCGAAGCGCGGGAAGATGCCGACATGGCGCAGTGCGGCGATGCGGCCGAGCAGCTTCACCATGCCGCGCGCGCTCTCGGGGCGCTCGGTGACGCGCGGCGAATATTGCGGATCGACCAGCACGATATCGGCGCCGTCGGCCTGGATGCGCGCGACGCCGTCCTCGACCTGCTTGGCGGTCTCTGACGGATCGAGGTTGCGCAGCACCGCGTTGGTGCCGACCTGCCAGATCACCATGTCGGGATGCACGTCGAGCACTTCGGTCTGCAACCGCTTCATCATCTCGGGTGCATCCTCGCCGCCCTTGCCGCGATTGAGCACGGTGATGTCGGCGGAGGGATACTGCCGGCGCAGCTGCGCGGCGAGCCGGCTCGGATAGGTGAATTCCGGCGACGACGAACCATAGCCCTGGGTCGAGGACGAGCCGAACGCGATGATGACGACCGGCTTGCCGGCGGCGAGCTTGGCTGCGACATGCGGCAGCGAGCCGGTCGAGTTCGGCACGCCGGTGGGCTGATGGCAGGGCACGCGGTGGAAGATGTCGCTGGCGGATTTCGCAACCTGCTTCACCTTGTCGAGCGCCTTGGCGGCGACGCCCGGCTGCGGATTGGCCGCATCCGCTTCGACCGCGGCGGGCTTCGCAGCATCCGGCTTGCTGGCTTCAGTCTTTGCTCCTGCCGACAACGCCGCATGCTGGTCGGCCTGGCCGGTCTGCGCGCACAACGGCACGATGGAGAGCGGCGCGAGCAGCACCAGCGCCGCAACGGCACACAGACTCCGCCCTGAGATAGAGCGAAAAGGGAAGGCAAAACGCATCAACTCGGCTTCCTCTAATTCTGCTGCACCGGGCCCAGATGGGCCGCATCGATCACGAATTTCGCCAGTGCGCGGCCGAGACAGGCATGAACCTTCTTGGCCAGGTCGACACCATGCGAGGTGCTGAACAGGTCAAAATATCCGGCGTCGCTCCACTGCTTCATAATCGCGAACCGGTCGAACAGCGGAACGTCGTGCTGCTGCGCCACCACCTTGATATTGTCGAGATATGGCGGCGCAGAGATCATGGTTTCCGTACGCGGGCTGTACTGCAGATTGACCAGCACCACGTCGGCCCCGGCGCCCCGCAACGCAACAACGCCGTCGTTGATGGCGGTGCGGAAATCGTCAGGATCGACTGCTCGCATAGCATCGACCGTCCCGGTCTGCCAGATAACCAAAGTAGGCTTTTTTGCTTCGACAAGCTTAACAAGGGTTCCCGCGGTTTCCTCGGCGGTGCTCTTTGCCTGTAATTCTACGGATAGATCGATGGTCGCTGCCGGAAATGCCTCCTTCAGCGCCGCCTGTAGCGTGGCCGGATAGGCGCTCGCCTCGTTGCCGGGAATGGTCGAGGAGCGGCTGCCCACCACCAGCACGTTGAGCGGCTGGTTGGCCTTCACCGCGTCGGTGACCTTCGGCAGCGAGCTCTCGCTTGCCAGCAGATAGGCCGGCACATCGCAGGGCGGCGCCGGTGCAGGCTGCTCGGGGCTATCGCCGGCGCGCGCGGGCGCAGCCGCCAAACAGGCGGCCAGCAGCATCAGGCCCAGCATCGTCCGCGCGGACTTCATGCTCCCCCTCCCGCCAGATCGGCGTTGCCGGCGGCACCTTTTTTCGAGGCGCCTTTGTCGGCGGAGTGCTTGTACCACGAAATAATCCACGCCATGCCGCACATGATGAGGATGCCGCAGACGCTGATCAAGGCGTGCAGTGCGGCACCGCCAGATACTTCGGCAAGCACGAAGTGACCGGCAAAGGCGAGGAAGACCCCGAGACAGAATATCTCAAGCGAATGCTGGCCACACAGGATCAAAGGTCGCAGCCAGGGCGATTTCAGCCCCGGCCAGTCCCGCGGCAGGAAGCGCACGGTGAGGGCTGCGAGCGCCAGGAAATGCGCGAACCGCAACACGTCCAGGTCGGTCTTGTTGATCGGATACATCCACTGCTCGATCACCTTCGGCATGATGTGGCCGAGCTGCGGCACGTACCAGGTCAGCGTCACGAAGAACGCCGCGACCAGATAGGCGATGCAGATCCACATCGTGATGTTCGACGACAGGATGCGCGACATCCGCCGCGCGCCGCCGAGCGCGCACCAAGCGCCGAACACGAACAGCAATTGCCAGGCGAACGGGTTGAACGCCCAGAAGCCGTTCGGATAGGCCGACAGGTAAAGATCGAACTGCCAGGTCAGCGCGTAGAGCAGGACCGACAGGCCGAGCGTGACATCGGGCTTCCACTTCATCAGCCACAGGATCAGCGGCAGGAACAGCATCAGCACGATATAGAGCGGCAGCACGTCCATGTTGACGGGGCGGAAACGCAGCAGCAGCGCCTGCACGATGGTGACGTCGGGCTGCTTGAGGAAGTCCATGATCCCCATCTCTTCAGTGTAGAGCGGGTTCTCGAACGAGGTCGCGACATAGGAGATCTCGGCGAGGAAGATCGTGAACAGGAAGACATGCGCGACATAGATCTGCCAGACCCGGCGCAGGATGCGCGCGGTCGCGATCACGAAGCCGCCCTCCAGCATCGCGCGGCCATAGACGAAGGCCGCGGTGTAGCCGGAGATGAAGATGAAGATCTCGGTGGCGTCGGAGAAGCCGTAGTTGCGGATCGTCAGCCAGGTCAGAAGATTGGTCGGCAGGTGATCGATGAAGATCAGCCACAGCGCGAGCCCGCGGAACAGATCGAGCCGGAGCTCGCGCTCGCCGGTCACCGGCAGCGTGATCGCGGGCGCCGCAGCTTTCGCCTTCACCTCTGCATCGGCCTTGGCGTCAGCCACCGGCGAACCGGCTATGGGATCGGCAATCGAGCTCATCAAACACCGTGTCGGCCGCGGACGCCCCGCATGCCCAGCTGAAAAGATAATATCGGTCCGCGACTTGCCGACAAAGCGCAGAGTGCGGCGACATGCGGCCGCGCTTTAGAGCGGAACTATGTTGAAACCACGATGAACAGACGGCCCCCAGGGCCGGCTTTTCACGGCCTGCCCGGCGATTGGTTCCGGCTGACCAATTGGCTATGATGGGCGCCTGTTTGCGCATGATCCGGCCGAGAGACGGATTTTGCGCCGAGATCAATCGGATTGAGCCGTATGTACCGCGCCGTTACCCGCCAGATCGAAGTCACCGTCGAGCCGAACTTCATGCCGGAGCGCTCGTCGATCGACCGGCGCGAGTATTTCTGGTCGTACAAGATCGTGATCGTCAATTCAGGGCCCGAAACGGTGCAGCTGCGGACGCGGCACTGGATCATCACCGACGCCACCGGCCGCCGCCAGGAGGTGCGTGGCGAGGGCGTGGTCGGCGAGCAGCCGGTGCTCGCGCCCGGGGAGCGCTTCGAATACACCTCCGGCGTGCCGCTGCCGACCGCGTCCGGCTTCATGACCGGCAGCTACCAGATGGTCACCGAAGCCGGCGAGCGCTTCGACATCGACGTGCCGACCTTCTCGCTGGACAGCCCGAGCCCGGATGGGAAGCGGGTGCTGAATTGACGCGCGTTCATGTGCGTCATCGCCGGGCTTGACCCGGCGATCCATCGCTTCAGTAAACGCCTCTGTTATGATGGATGGCCGGGTCAAGCCCGGCCATGACGGGCCTATGACTCGACGCCCGCTTCCTGGGGCGTGAACTCGTACACCGACGAGCAGAACTCGCAGGTGACGACGACCTTGCCGTCCTTGACCATCTCGGCGCGATCGTTCGGCGCAAAGCTCTTCAGCATCGACGACACCGCATCGCGCGAGCAGGAGCACTGCGCGCGCAGCGGCTGCGGGTTGAAGACGCGCACGCCGCGCTCATGGAACAGGCGGTACAACAGCCGCTCGCCGGAGAGATCGGGATCGATCAGCTCGACATCCTCGACGGTGGAGATCAGCGACTGTCCTTCGATCCACGCATCGTCATCCGGCACGCTGTGGGTGGCCGTGCCCTCCGGCGCGTCGCCCGGATGCAGATCGGCCTGCTTGGCGCGCTCGGGTGCCTTGGGCAGGAACTGCAGCAGGATGCCGCCGGCGCGCCAGTGCAGCTTGCCGCCTTCGCCGCCGCGCATCTCCTCGCCGACCGCAAGGCGCACCCGGGTCGGAATCTGCTCGGAGCGCAGGAAATATTCGTGGGCTGCCTCTTCCAGGCCGCCGCCGTCGAGCGCGACCAGTCCCTGGTAACGGCTGGTGTTGGAGCCCTGATCGATCGTCATTGCAAGGTGACCCTTGCCGAGCAGTTCACCCGAGGTCTGCCCGTCCTTGAGGCTGGCCAAATCGTAGCGCGCATAAGCACGCAGCCGGTCGGGCGCCTGGAAATCGACGATCAGGAGCGAGACCGGACCTTCGGTCCGGGTCTGCAGGATGAAGCGGCCCTCAAACTTGACGGACGAGCCGAGCAGCGTCGTCAGCACGATGGCCTCGCCGAGCAGCTTGCCGACCGCCGGCGGATAATCGTGCTTGTGCAAGATCTCGTCGAGCGCGGGGCCGAGCCGGGTCAGCCGGCCGCGCAGGTCCAGCGCGCCGACCTCGAAGGCCAGCACGGCATCGTCGACGGGAACCGCCGAGGGCGCGCGAACGGGCGTCTCGGGCTGGATTTTGATGTCGGGGGATTGTGAAACCATGGCGCTCTATCTGGGGTCTCGGACCATGAAATAAAGGGGTTCAGCATACCGAGAATCGACGTCGTCCCTGCGAAAGCAGGGACCCATAACCACAGGATTTTGTCGCGACACAAGGCGTCTCCCCTCGTGCCTTTTTCCAGGGGCCGCGGCGTATGGGTCCCTGCTTTCGCAGGGACGACAGTTGTGGGCGCCTACGCGACTTCGTTAAAACACCAGGCCAGAATGCCCTTCTGCGCATGCAGGCGGTTTTCCGCCTCGTCGAACACCACGGATTGCGGGCCGTCGATCACCTCATCGGTGACCTCCTCGCCGCGATGCGCGGGCAGGCAGTGCATGAACAGCGCGTCCGGCTTGGCGAGCGACATCAGCTTGGCATTGACCTGATAGGGCTTCAGCACGTTGTGGCGGTGCTCGCCCTCCTTGTCGCCCATCGACACCCAGGTGTCGGTGACGACGCAGTCGGCGCCGCGCACGGCGGCTTCCGGATCGGTGCCGAGCACGATCGGCGCGCCGGTGGCCTTGATCCAGTCCCGCATCGGCTTCTTCGGCGAGAGCTCCGGCGGGGTCGCGATGTTGAGATTGAACTTGAACCGCTCGGCGGCGTGCGCCCAGGAGGCCAGCACGTTGTTGTCGTCGCCGGTCCAGGCCACCGTCTTGCCCTCGATCGAGCCGCG
>DASVOL010000891.1:0-3817 GCA_036383375.1 Bradyrhizobium sp.
ACCGGCATCGCCGGAGCGCTCTACGGCATCTACCTCTCCTTTGTCAGCGTCGAAGGCTTTCCGTTCCTGCTCTCGATCGAGGCGCTGGCGATCCTGATCGTCGGCGGGCTCGGCTCGGCGCTCGGCGCCGTGCTCGGCACCGTCCTGATCGTGCTGCTGCCGGAGGCGACCAGGATCGTCTTCGGCCTGTTCAGCGCCCAGATGGACGCGACATTTACGACCGGCGCGCAGGAGCTGAAGAGCATGCTCTACGGCCTCGTCATCATCCTGTTCCTGCGCTTCCAGCCCCGCGGACTGGTCGGCGCCTGGCACGACATCAAGCGGACCTGGGTGCACTGGCCGCTGCGCTACTAACCAAAAAAGACACAACACCATGAGGAGGAGACAATGATCAGACATCTGGCGGCGGCCTCGCTGCTGCTCACGACGGCCTGCCTTGCCATCGGCTCCGCTGCCGCCGCTGACCCCGGCATCACCGACACCGAGATCCTGATCGGCGACGTCGAGCCCCTGACCGGGCCGCCGGCGCTGCTCGGCGTCGCGGCCTCGATCGGCCACAAGATCGCGATCGCCGAGGCCAACGCCGCCGGCGGCATCAACGGCCGCAAGATCAAGTATGTGCTGGAAGACGACGGCTACGTCACCGCGCGCACCATCCAGGGCGTCAAGAAGGTGATCGACGTCGACAAGGCATTTGCAATGATCGGCATCTCCGGCTCCGGCCAATCGATCGCGGTGATGCCGCTGCTGGAGAAGTCAGGCATCCCGACAGTCATCGACGTCGGGCCCGTCAAGCCGCTGTGGGAGCCGCCGCGCAAGAACGTGTTCGTGGTCGGCCAATCTTACGAGGAAGGCATCGTCGATCTCGTCAACTTCCTCGCTGACAAGAATCCCGGCAAGAAATGGGGACTGATCACCCAGGACGATGATTACGGTGTGGCCGTGCACGACGGCTTCGATTCCGTGGTCAAAACGAAGAAGCTGAATGTCGTCTACAGCGGCAATTACAAGAAGGGCCAGCAGGACTTCTCGTCCGACATGCTGCAACTCAAGGAGTCCGGCGCTGAGGTGTTCCTGGCCGGCGGTATCATCGCCGAGAACATCGCGATGATGAAGGAGATCGAGAAACTCGGCATCAAGCCGGTGACGGGCATCTTCTGGCCCGGCCGCGTCGAACCGGTGCTGAAGCTGATGGGCCCGGCCGGCGACGGCATCTACGCGGTCGACTATGTCGAACCGTTCGCCGGCGCGGCCGGCAAGGCGTTCCTCGAGAAGGCCAAGCCGCTGGTGTCGGAAGCCGAGTTCAAGGGCATCAACCGCTACACCATGACCGGTTATGCCGCCGCGAAGGTCCTGATCGCAGCAATTGAGCGCTGCGGCAAGCAACCGACCTGGGCCTGCACCATCTCGGAGCTGGAGAAGACCAAGAATGTCGAGACCGGCGTGATGGCGCCGATCAGCTTCGGCCCCGGCGTCCGCTTCTCCAACCAGAAGCTGCAGATCATGCAAGCCGATACGGCGACGCTCAGCTTCAAGCCGGTGCAGTGAGCTCCTTCCGCAAACTCATTCCACCTCTCCCGCTTGCGGGGGAGGTCGTATCGCATCGGAGATGCGATACGGGTGGGGGCTCTCCCCATGCAAAGAGTGTCTCATGCGGAGATACCCCCACCCCAGCCCTCCCCCGCAAGCGGGAGAGGGAGCAGAGCGCCGCCGCGGCGACGTTGAGTTTCAAATCGGTGAGGTGAAGAGATGAAGGTCCTGATCGTCTTTGCCCACCAGGAGGCGCAGTCGTTCAATGCTGCACTGCTGGCGCGGTCGGTGGCGGAGCTGACCGCGCTCGGGCATACGGTCAGGATCTCCGATCTCTACGCCATGCGCTTCAACCCGGTGGCGACCGCCGAAGACTTTGGCGCGCGGCGGTTTCCCGACCGGCTGCAGTATGACCGCGAGCAGAAATACAATCTGCAACAGGGGGCGCTCAGCGGCGACATCGCCGACGAAATCGAGAAGCTGCTGTGGTGCGACCTCCTGATCTTGCAGTTTCCGCTATGGTGGTTCTCCGTTCCCGCCATCATGAAGGGCTGGATCGACCGTGTGTTCGTCAATGGCGCAGTTTATGGCGCCGGTCGCCGCTACGACACCGGCGGCCTGGCCGGCCGCCGCGCCATGGTCGTGACCTCGACCGCCGCCTATCCCGGCATGTGCGCGCCCGACGGCCTGGTCGGCGCGCTCGATGTGGTGCTGTGGCCAATCCAGAACGGCACCCTGGCCTATGCCGGCTGCAAGGTGTTGCCGCCCTTCGTGTCGTATTCGGTGAATTTCGTCGACGAGGCTATACGCCACCGCTATCTCGACGACTACGCCGAACGGCTGCGGCAGCTCGAGACGACAGAACCACTGTTCTTCCATCCGCTCGCGGATTTCGGCGAGGACTGGCGGCTGAAGCCGGGGATCGCGGCGCAGGCGGTTGGGCAGCGCGCGCGAGCCGTGGACGATTGATGTAGTCCAGGAACCACTGCGCTCCCTCGCCCCGTTCCTACGGGGAGAGGGGGTGAGGGGCTGCTTCCGCACACATGGTGATAGAAGTACTCGCGGAGACTCCCCCTCACCCGGATCGCATCAGCGATGCGATCCGACCTCTCCCCGCAAGCGGGGCGAGGTAAGAAAGAATCACATCCGCTTCGCCACCTCTTCCAGCATCACCTCGGTGGCGCCGCCGCCGATCGTCAGGACGCGGGCATCGCGCGCCATGCGTTCGATCGGCGTGCCGCGCATGAAACCTGAGCCGCCATGCAATTGCAGGCAGCCATGCACGACCTCGTGCAACACCTCCGGCGACAGCGCTTTCACCATCGACACTTCGCGCAGACATTCCTTCCCGGCCGCTGCGAGCTCGGCGGCCTGATAGGCCAGCGCCCGCGCCGCGGCCGCCTTGGCGGCGAGCTGGGCGAGCTTCAGCCGCACGCCCTGCTGGTTCCAGAGCGGGCCGCCGAACGCCTGCCGCGTCTTCACATAATTCGTCGTCAGCTCGATCGCCTTGGCGGACTCGCCGGCGCAGATGCCGCCGATGACGATGCGCTCGTTCTGGAAGGTCTCCATGATGCCATAGAAACCCTTGTTCTCCTCGCCGAGCAGGTTTGCCGCCGGTACGCGCACGTCCTGGAAGGCGATTTCGGCGGTGTCCGAGCAGAGCCAGCCATGCTTGTCGAGCTTGGTTGCCGTGATGCCCGGTGTGCTGCGCTCGACGATGAACAGCGAGATGCCGCGGCTGCCCTTGGCATGCGGATCGGTGCGCGCGGCGACGATCAGGATGTCGCCATAGACCGCGTTGGTGATGAACATCTTTGCGCCGTTGATCACCCAATGATCGCCGTCGCGCCGCGCGCGCGTCTTCAGGCCCGCAACGTCGGAGCCGGCATCGGGCTCGGTTACCGCGATCGAACAGACCGTCTCGCCGCGAATGATCGCAGGCAGATATTTCTGCTTCTGCTCCGGCGTGCCGCGCAGGCTGATGTGCACCGCCGACATGTCGGTATGAACCAGGATCGACGAGGTGAAGCCGCCGAAGCTCGAGCGTCCGAGCTCCTCGGCAAACACCATCGAGGCCAGCGGCCCCATGTCGGTGCCGCCATATTCGGCCGCATGGCGCATGCCGAGGAAGCCGAGCGCGCCCATGCGGCGATAGATCTCGCGCGGGATCTTGCCCTCGCGCTCCCATGCCTCGGCATGCGGCACCACTTCCTTCTCGACGAAGCGGCGGACCTGCTCACGCAGCATGCGCAATTCCTCGGGCAGGTTGGGCGGCTCCGGGAAATGG
>DASVOL010000892.1:0-4388 GCA_036383375.1 Bradyrhizobium sp.
TGTCGATCTTCAAGCATTTGCACACGCGGCTCGCACCGTTTAAACGCATCCGCAAGATCGAGCTGGTCACCGAACTGCCAAAGACGATTTCTGGAAAGATTCGTCGGGTGCAGTTGCGCCGGCTCGAACATGACGATGTCAGAAGCGATGCGTTGCGCGGAGCCGAGTTCCGCGAGGAAGAATTTCCGGAGCTGCAGAAGGTGCGGACCTCCGGTTAGCGGAGGTTAGCCAATGAACGAAGTCTGGAAGAAGCCGCCGGTGTCGCTGGAAACCTACCAGGGCATGGTCGGCAAGGAGATCGGCGTGTCCTCATGGCACCTGCTGGATCAGGGCCGCATCGACACCTATGCCGACGTGATCGAGGATCACCAGTTCATCCATGTCGATCCCGAGCGCGCGAAGAAGGAGACAGCCTTCGGCACCACGATCGCCCATGGCTTCCTCACGATGTCGCTGCTGTCGATCATGTCCTACGAGGTGATGCCGGTGCTCGAAGGCACCGCGATGGGCGTCAATTACGGCTTCGACAAGCTCCGCTTCATCTCGCCGGTGCGCTCGGGCAAGCGCGTTCGCGGCCGCTTCGTGCTGGCCGAAGCCACGCTGCGCAAGCCGAAGGAACTGCTGTCGCGCACCAACGTCACGGTCGAGATCGAGGGCGAAGAGAAGCCCGCGCTGGTCGCCGACTGGCTCGGCCTGATTTATTTCAGCTAGAGCGTTTTCTAGCGACGTGGATGCGGGTTCGCGTGAAGAAAACGCGTCCGAACAAGAATCGGGAGCCCCGTTCCAATTCAATCGGAACGGGGCTCAGGGATGGTTGAGTAGCTCCACTTTTCCCGCAAGCGGGAGAGGTGGAGCGAGCCCGCCGCAACCTGCCTTCAGCGGCGGTGAGTTACTCGCCTGATCCACATGGCGCATTGACGGCTTTGATTCCTGGTGTCCATCATGCCTCCGTTGAGGCGGTGCGGTCCCCGGAGTGGCAGCCATGGTGCAGAACATCGTCGCCGGACTTGTCGTGGTCGGTTTGATACTGATTGGCTCGATGAGCTACGCCCAGGAGCATCATGAGTGCTGGAGCGGGCACCTGCTCAAAAGCCTGAAACCCTGCGGGTCGATGACGCCATCCGTCTAGCGCGCCCGGTGGCCGCCTGCGGTCTCGGCCGGGCTTGACCCGGCCATCCATCGCTGCTCAAAAGCGGCCAATCGCGAGCGCTTCCGCCCTGTCCCCCTGTGGGAGAGGGTGGCTTCGCGGAACGCGAAGCCGGGTGAGGGGTCTGTCTCCACGCAAAGACTCTCACGTGCGCTCGCGGAGACAGACCCCTCATCCGGCGCTTCGCGCCACCTTCTCCCACAAGGGGAGAAGGGAAGTCAGAGCAGGAATTTCGGCATGGCAATCAGGTTTGACGGACGCGTCGCTATCGTCACCGGCGCGGGCAATGGTCTTGGGCGGGCACATGCGCTGGGGCTCGCCAGCCGCGGCGCCAAGGTCGTGGTCAACGATTTCGGCGGCGCGCGCGACGGCACCGGCGGCTCGCTGTCGCCGGCCGAAACCGTGGTCGAGGAGATCCGTAAAGCGGGCGGCACCGCGATGGCCGACGGCGCCGACGTCTCGAACTTCGAGCAGGTCACCGCGATGGTCGAGCGCGCCACCAAGGAGTGGGGCAGCGTCGATCTGCTTTGCGCCAATGCCGGCATCCTGCGCGACAAGTCGTTCACCAAGCTCGAGGTCGCCGACTGGGACAAGGTGCTCGGCGTGCATCTCACCGGCACCTTCTACTGCTGCAAGGCGGTGTGGGCCGGCATGCGCGAGCGCAACTACGGCCGCATCGTGCTGACGACCTCGTCGTCGGGCCTGTTCGGTAATTTCGGTCAGGCCAATTACGGCGCAGCGAAGGCCGGCATGGTCGGCCTGATGAATGTGCTCGCCGAAGAGGGCCGCAAGAACAACATCAAGGTCAACACCATCTCGCCGACGGCTGCGACCCGCATGACCGAGGAACTGTTGCCGCCGCAGGCGCTCGAACTGATGAAGCCGGAAGCGATCACGCCGGCGGTCGAGTTCCTGCTCTCGGAGGATGCGCCGACCCGTACCATCATGGGCGCCGGTGCCGGTTCGTTCGCCGTGATCCGCGTGCTTGAGACCGAAGGCGTCAACCTGCCGCAATCCGAATGGACGCCCGACGGCGTCGCTGCGCATTTCAACGCGATCAGCGACGTGTCGACCGCGAAGGCGTTGCAGGGCGCGTTCGAGCAGACCCAGAAATACGTCGCCCAGGCCGCCGCGCGGGCCGGGATCAAGCTGTAAGCGGCGTCGCGGGACCTCTCCGTTGTCATGGCCGGGCTTGACCCGGCCATCCACGTCTTTCGGCGTTCCAAGGTGACGCGTGGATGCCCGGGTCAAGCCCGGGCATGACGACTGATTTTGCATCCGGCCGTTTCGCCTTAAGCTGACAGCATGTCATCTCCTCCCGCTAAACATGTCGCCGTCATCGGAGCCGGTCCCGCCGGCCTGATGGCGGCGGAAACCCTTGCGGCGGGCGGTGCACAGGTCACCGTCTACGACGCGATGCCGTCGGCCGGCCGCAAGTTCCTGATGGCCGGGCGCGGCGGGCTTAATCTCACCCACAGCGAGCCGCTGCCGGATTTCCTCGCACGCTATCGCGAGGCGATGCAGCACCTCAAGCCAGTGGTCGAGGCGTTTCCGCCCGACGCGCTGCGCGCCTGGAGCGCGGCGCTGGGGCAGCCGACCTTCATCGGAACCAGCGGCCGCGTGTTTCCAAAAGTGTTCAAGGCATCGCCGTTGCTGCGTGCCTGGCTGCGGCGGCTCGATGCCGCAGGTGTTGCGTTTGCGTTCCGGCATCGCTGGATTGGGTGGGACGAGCGCGGCGGATTGTTGTTCGCAACGCCGGATAGTCCGCGCGTGGTCGACGCCGACGCGTCGGTGCTTGCGCTCGGCGGCGCAAGCTGGCCGCGACTTGGCTCCGACGGGACTTGGACGGTGACCGTCGCAGCGAAGGGCATCGCCGTCGCACCGATGCGGCCGGCTAATTCCGGCTTCACGGTCGCGTGGTCGGATGTCTTCCGTGATCGCTTCGAAGGGCAGCCGCTGAAGGGCATCGCCCTGACGATTGGACCGCACACGGTGCGCGGCGAGGCCGTCGTCACCCGCACGGGCATCGAAGGCGGCGCCATCTACGCGCTGTCCGCGGAATTGCGTGAGGCGGTGCTGGGTATCGGGCAGGCGACGCTGACGATTGCGCTGCGGCCGGACCTCGACGCCGCCGCGCTGACCACCCGCTTGTCCGGGACGCGTGGCAAGCAGTCGCTTGCGAATTTCCTGCGCAAGGCGGCGCAGCTCTCTCCGGTCGGCATCGGCCTGATGCAGGAGACCGCGATTGCATCTGGCCGGCCACTGGCATCGTTGTCGCCGGTAAAGCTCGCGCAACTGATCAACGCGATTCCGGTGCAGCTCACGGGCGTCGCGCCGATCGATCGGGCGATCTCGAGCGCCGGCGGAATCAGGTTCGACGAACTCGACGAACATTTCATGCTGCGGCGTTTGCCCGGCGTTTTCGCCGCCGGCGAAATGCTCGACTGGGAAGCACCGACCGGCGGCTATCTGTTGCAGGCGTCGTTTGCGACCGGAGCCGCAGCGGGGAAGGGCGCGTTACGTTACGTCGGCATCGCGTAGCCCGCCGCCGCCCTTCGAGGCCTCCGCTGCGCTGCGGCACCTCAGGGTGACGGCTTCGAGAGAGCTCTTGTCTTCGAGAGAGCGTCATCCTGAGGTGCTCGCGAAGCGAGCCTCGAAGGATGCGCGGGGCCCCACACATCGGAGCCGGACAATTCATTCCGAGCCCGTCCTCGTCGCAATGTCGGTGATGAACCCCAGCACGCCGAACGTCGCAGCGACCGCACAGACCGCCGTCCATCCACCAAAACTCCACGCCGCGGACGCCGCCGCCGCACCGACCGCGCCGCCGATGAAGAACAGCGCTACGAACAGGCCGTTGATCCTGCCGCGCGCCTCGGGCTGCAACAGGTTGACGGCGCGGCGGCCGAGCGTCTGGTCGGTGGTGATGCCGAAATCGAGCAGCACGGCGCCGACGCCGAGCAGCGAAAGGGCCGTGATCCGCGACTCGATCATGCCGGCCCAGGCGCACAGCACGAGCGCGCCGGCGATGAGCAGGTGCGAGACGATCAGCAACGGCCGCGCGAAACCCCGGTCGCCCCAGCGGCCGGCGATCGGGGTTGCTGCCGCGCCCGCAACGCCGATCAACGCGAACAGCGCGATCCCCTTGGCGTCGAGCTTGAACGGCGCATCCGGCAACCGCAGCGCGACAGCCGCCCAGAACGCGGTGAACGATGCCATCACCAGCGCCGCGGTCCAGGAC
>DASVOL010000893.1:0-5308 GCA_036383375.1 Bradyrhizobium sp.
ACCAACTAGCTAATCAGACGCGGGCCGATCTTTCGGCGATAAATCTTTCCCCGTAAGGGCTTATCCGGTATTAGCACAAGTTTCCCTGTGTTGTTCCGAACCAAAAGGTACGTTCCCACGCGTTACTCACCCGTCTGCCGCTGACATATTGCTATGCCCGCTCGACTTGCATGTGTTAAGCCTGCCGCCAGCGTTCGCTCTGAGCCAGGATCAAACTCTCAAGTTGGACTTGAACTTTTGAACCGGCTGATCACAACGTTTGACGAGGTCCCACCATTCTTCGCCGACCGAAGTCTGCGAGCTGCCTACGATTCACATCGCTGGCAACGATGGTGTAACCTTTAAAACGTGTACCGCCGAAGTCTTTCGTCCACCCTCAGAAAGTCAAAAGCCGAAGCTTTCAAGTATTCCGAGAGACGCAAGGACTCCGCCGTCCACGTTTCTCTTTCTTCATCTTCACTTGTCAAACAGCCCGGGATCCGATGACCCCACACCCTTAGAGGGTGGTTCTACCCTTCAGCGACGAACAGTGAACCTCAACCGATTTATGTCGGCTGCTGTGTCACTCATCGAAGTGAGGAGCATCAGTGGCGCGTTCGCTCGCCTTGGTCAGTGACCCGGCGGCGCCGCGCTCAGTGGTTGGTTTATAGTCCCCACCCCTCGGGATTGTCAACGACCATTGTCAACAAATCGTCGCACGCCCAAATCGCTTGTGCAGTGCGAAGAAGTTCTTGTGCTTTCCGTGGCTTAGGTCGGAGGTAAAAATTCGCCACCGAGCCCTCACGGTAAAAAACTTCAAAAAAAACTTCAAAAAAGTTTGGCGCCGGGGAGCTCCGTGAGGCCCTCCGGACCGGGTTCCGGCCGGCCCGGGCGGGGCGGCGGCATCGACCTGCTTCAGGAAGGTTTTCCACCTCAAATGCCGCACTTGAGCCACAATCCTGCGACGTTCTGGCTATAAGACATGCATTGAACCGCTCGTAACCTGTGGGGGCACGGGTGGTTTTTCAGGGGGACCAGGCGATTTTCTCCAAGAACCCGTCGCCTCTTCCCTACGCGGCCGAGCAACATCGAGAGATCTGCACACCATTGACGTTCGAGATCGCGGCTAGCTAATGGCCATCGGCTTCTCGATTTCGATGCGTGTGGCTCGCCACACTGCCGGGATTCCTCTTCGGAGGATCAAGGTGGGGACGAGGACGAGCAGAGGTCGATCGCAGTTGCTGGAATTTGGGGGGACATCGGGTTGAGCCAACGGGCGTCACGCGGAAGCGGTAATGGGCGCGAGACCGGGATGATCGATCTCGGTCACGAACCGCCGCTTTCAGTCGACGGCACCGAGGCCGCGGTGATCGATCGCCGCCGTGTCTCCGTACAATGGTTCAGCGGCACCATTCTGACTGGCTTATGTGGCGCGGCCCTGATCGGTGGCGCCGTTTTTGCGTCGCTCGATGGCGAGATGACTTTCGCCAAGGTGCCGGAGCGCGTCGAAGGCGCGCTGCGCGGCGCCTTCACCGGCAATGATCGCGTCGTCAGCCTGCACAAGGGTGACCGTCTGCCACCGCCGAGCGAATCCTCCGCCTCCCGCAGCCTGGTGCGCGTGTCGACCGTGACACGCGTCGGCAATCGCGACGTGATGCGGGTGCGGCCCTTCATCCGGATTTCCGGCAATCTCTCGATGACCACGAGCGATCTGTCGTCCAAGATTCCGGCATTCAACGCGCAGCGTCTGTTGACCGATGTCGGCTCCGACACGCCCGCTGCGGCCGAGGATCCGAATGCGGCCGACGCCGCCGAGCCCGACGCCGAGGTCTCTTTCGTCACCAAGGATCTCGGATCCGTGCTGCCGAAAGCCAAGCTCGCCGCCGTTGTCGCGCTCGACGACGTGCTGATGCGGGTCCGCGACGCCGCCAACTGGCGCGGCTCCGGCGGTTCGGTGCGCTACGCGTCACTCGCCAATGCCGCGGCCGATGCCACCGGCGCCGGCCCCGATATCAGGATGGCCTACGCCACCGAGGGCAACACCTCCGACCCCTATGCAGGCTTCGAGACCCGCGTGGTGCCGGAGAACGTCACCCTGCTGCCGAAGACCAAGGAGCAGGTCACCGGCGGCAATCCGGTCGGTGAACGGGTTCACCTCGTCAAGAAGGGCGACAGCATCGCCTCGATCCTGCGCGATCAGGGCGCAACGCCCGATGAAGCGAAGGCGATCGCCGCTACGCTCGGCCCGCGCGGCCGCGACGGCGGGCTGAAGGAAGGCCAGAAGGTGCGAATCCTGATGGCGCCGTCAGCACCGGGCGCCCGGCTGCAACCTTATCGGGTGATCGTCGCCAACGACTCCGTCGTCGAAGCCGTCGCCGCGCTGTCCGATATCGGCAAATACGTTGCGGTCGACGTGCAGAGCATGAACACCACGACCGATACCGCCGACAACTCCAGCGACGATGACGAGGATGATGGCAGCGGCGTGCGGCTCTATCAGAGCATTTACGAGACCGCGCTGCGCAACAAGGTGCCGCCCACCGTCATCGAAGACATGGTCAAGATCTACTCCTACGACGTCGACTTCCAGCGCAAGGTCCAGCCCGGCGACTCGTTCGACGTGTTCTTTGCCGGCGAGGACGAGGGCGTCACCAGCACCGAAAAGACCGAAGTGCTCTACGCCGCGCTGACCGTCGGCGGCGAAACCAAGAAGTATTACCGCTTCCAGAGCTCCGACGACGGCGTCGTCGACTACTATGACGAGACCGGCAAGAGCGCGAAGAAGTTCCTGGTGCGCAAGCCGGTCAACAACGCGATCATGCGTTCGGGCTTCGGCGGCCGCCGCCACCCGATCCTCGGCTATGTGAAGATGCACACCGGCGTCGACTGGGCCACCGCCTATGGCACGCCGATCTTCGCTTCCGGCAATGGTGTGCTCGAGAAGGTCGGATACGAGGGCGGGTACGGCAAATATATCCGCATGAAGCATTCGAACGGCTACGAGACGGCCTACGGCCACATGTCGGCCTTCGCCAAAGGCATGGAGATCGGCAAGAAGGTGCGGCAGGGCCAGGTGATCGGCTTTGTCGGCTCGACCGGCCAGTCGACCGGCCCGCACGTCCACTACGAAATCCTGGTCAACGGCCGATTCGTCGACCCGATGCGCGTGAAGCTGCCGCGCGGCCGCTCCCTCGAAGGCCCGATGCTGGCGAATTTCGAGAAGGCGCGCGACGGGATCGAAGCCCAGATGTCCAGCCGCGGCAGCTCGCGCATCGTCTCGGATGCCACCGGCAGCGCGCCGATGACGCGGTCCATCAGCAACCGCTGATCATGCAAAACGCCGGCCCGTCCGGCCGCGCAGATCCCACGAAGCACTGCTGGCGCCGATCGGATGCGACGCCGTTTCCAGGCCGAGACGCCGCCAATTTCAATAAATTTCGCGCCCCGGGATGGGAACCCGAACGGCGATCATCCAGTTGATTCAGCAGTAAAACCTCCAATGGAGGGTGTCATGGAGAACTGGACGAACGCAAAGCTGTGCGACGTCGCAAACCTGATCCTCGGCGCGATTCTTTTCCTGTCGCCGTGGCTGTTCAAGTTCGACGCCGGAATGGTTTCCACCAACGCCCACATCGTCGGCCTCGTGATGGCGGTCCTTGCGATCGCCGCGCTCGCGGCATTCGCGGTCTGGGAGGAGTGGCTGAACCTCATCGTCGGGCTTTGGGCGCTGGTCTCGCCCTGGGTCCTCGGATTCCAGGCAATGACCACCCCGACGACCGTGCACGTGGTGATCGGCATCGCCGTCGCGGTTCTTGCTGCGATCGAGCTCTGGGCGATGTCCCAACATCCGCCCCGGCTCACAACACACAGCTAAAGGCCTTGAGACGATGCGTCCCTCCCCGCTGGCGCGGATCGCCGGCGGGCGGGGGGTTTGGCCGTGCTCAACGAAGACATCCAAAAGGATTTGCGCCATGACCGGGCTCACCCGCGACGATGTGCTGAAGGCCGTCGGCCACGCCGACGATGTCACGATCGCCAGGATCATCGCATCCGGCGCCACGATCACCGAGCTCGCCGAAGCCCAGGCCTGGCTTGCCAATGACGAGCCGCTGATGAACGCCGGCAGGCCGCTGGCCACAGGCCGCACCCGCGAGCTGGTCGATATTCTATCCGAACTCGAACCCGCCGATGACGACGAACCGGCTCAGCTCAGTCCACCGACCGTCCCGGAGGGCTAGCCTGGACGACGAAGCCCTCCCCGCGACCGCGGGGAGGGCTTTTGCACGCGTATCAATTCAGCTTGCGCTTCGAGACCGGGGCATCGAACTGCACGATCTCGGCAGTGTTGGGCACCTGACCGTTGAAGGTCAGCACGTTGCCCTTCTCCGAAATCACCACGCGGTCGCCGTCCTTGACCTCGCCGGCGAGGATCATCTCGGCCAGCGGGTCCTGCACGCTGCGCTGGATCACCCGCTTCAACGGGCGGGCGCCATAAGCCGGATCCCAGCCCTTCTCCGCAAGCCAATTCCGCGCCTTCGCATCGAGCGTGAGCTCGATCTTGCGATCCTCGAGCAGCTTGGTGAGCCGCGCGAACTGGATCTCGACGATGCGGCCCATCTCGTTCCGCTGCAGCCGGTGGAACAGGATGATCTCGTCGATGCGGTTCAGGAATTCCGGCCTGAAATGCGCCCGCACGACGCCCATCACCTGATCGCGGACCGCCGCGGTGTCCTCGCCTTCCGGTTGATTCACCAGGAATTCCGAACCGAGGTTCGAAGTCATGATGATCAGCGTGTTGCGGAAATCGACAGTGCGCCCCTGACCATCGGTCAGGCGGCCGTCATCGAGCACCTGCAACAGCACGTTGAAGACGTCGGGATGCGCCTTCTCGATCTCGTCGAACAGCACGACCTGGTAGGGCCGGCGCCGCACGGCTTCGGTCAGTGCACCACCCTCGTCGTAGCCGACATAGCCGGGAGGCGCGCCGATCAGCCGCGAGACCGAGTGCTTCTCCATGAACTCGGACATGTCGAGGCGAACCATCGCGGTCTCGTCGTTGAACCGGTCAGCGGCGAGCGCCTTGGTCAGCTCGGTCTTGCCGACGCCGGTGGGCCCCAGGAACATGAACGAGCCGGTCGGCCGGTTCGGATCCTGCAGGCCGGCGCGAGCACGGCGCACGGCGGTTGCGACCGCACGCACCGCTTCGGCCTGGCCGACGACGCGCTTGGCGAGCGCGTCCTCCATTTTCAGGAGCTTGTCCTTTTCACCCTCGAGCATCTTGTCGACCGGCACGCCGGTCCAGCGCGAGACGACCTGCGCGATGTGGTTG
>DASVOL010000894.1:0-2514 GCA_036383375.1 Bradyrhizobium sp.
TCGAGACCAGCCTCGAGCTGGTGCAGACCAGCGAAGAGGCCGACGCGAAGGACGCGTATTAGGCTCTCTTTCGCGCGCAGCTACCAAACCCGTCATCCTGAGGTGCGAGCGGAGCGAGCCTCGAAGGATGCACGGCCCGGCGGGGGGCCGTCGACCCTTCGAGACGCGCGCAAGAGCGCGCTCCTCAGGGTGACGGTGATGGAATTTTTGTGCGCGAAGATGGATTGCCCCCAAGCAATGACGGAGCCGTCACGCCCGATCGATATGCTTCGCGATCACAGGGAAATAATTATCCTTCGATCCCTTGTCGATCGCCTCCTGCAACACCGTGCCGATCAGCTCCGCGCCGCGGATCTTGATGCCGGCGTCGGAGGCGAGCTCCAGTGCGTAGGACAGATCCTTCAGCGCATATTCGGTCGAGAACGCGCGTTCGGGAAACACGCCGGGCACGATCGCCTTCATGCCGTGGTTGCGCAGTGCGAAGCTGTCGGCCGAGCCCTTCGACAGGGTTTCCAGAAGCAGCTTCGGATCGACGCCATTGTGCTTTGCCACCGCGACGGCCTCGGCCAGCGCGTTCACGGTCTCGAACAGCACCATGTTGTTGAGGATCTTGGTCACCTGCCCCGCGCCGACCTCGCCGCAATTGGTGACGTCGGTGGCAAAGCAGCGGATCAAGGGCTCGATCGCAGCATAGAGCGCAGGCACCGCACCGACCATCACGCTGAGCGTGCCGTCCTGCGCCGCCTGCCGGGTGCGCGCGATCGGCGCATCGGCCCACGCCGCGCCCTTGGCCTGTAATTGCCCGGCGAAGTCGCGGGTCTGGCTGACCGAAGACGTGCCGAGATCGACCACGACCTGGCCGGCCCTCGCATTCTTCAGAATGCCGTCGCCCTCGAACACCGCGCGCACATGCTTCGCGCTCGGCAGGCAGAGGAACAGCACATCACTCTGCCTGATGACATCGGCGACCGTGCCGGCAATTTCGGCGCCGTCGCCGCGCAGACGCTGCAACGGCTCGGCCGCAAGGTCGAACACCACGACGCGCTTGCCGCTCTTCTTGACCAGGTTGCGGCAAATCGGCTCCCCCATCACGCCGAGGCCGATGAATCCGAGAGTCTTGTATTCGCTCATATCGCTTCTTCTTTTTGACGTTTCTTG
The DNA here is from genome assembly GCA_036383375.1 of Bradyrhizobium sp. Lineage (GTDB taxonomy): Bacteria > Pseudomonadota > Alphaproteobacteria > Rhizobiales > Xanthobacteraceae > Bradyrhizobium. The sequence continues at coordinate 1,159 of DASVOL010000894.1, forward strand.
ACGTGTTGCAGATGCGCCTCGCCCGATCGGCGAGGCTATTTCGCGAACGATCGCGACGGCGCCAGATGCAGCGCGAACGCATCGACCTTGTCGCTGGCGCGCGGATAGATCTCGCTGACGATCGGATCGTGGCCGGGGATGAAGCGGTCGGGATGACCGGCGAGCCGTTCGACGGTCTCCCAGCCCTGCGCCATGTCGCCGACATTGTAGACGATCGGAAACGGACTCTTCTTGTGCAGGTTGGCATAGTAATGCGCGGCGTCCGACGCTAGCACGACCGGGCCGCGCGCGGTCTCGACCCGCACCACCTGCAGGCCGTCGGAATGGCCGCCGACGCGATGCACGGTGACGCCGGGCGCGATCTCGCCGTCGCCGGAATGGAAGGTGACGCGCTCGCCATAGACATGGCGCACCATCTGCGTGACATGTTCAATGGAGAACGGATGGCGCAGCATGCCGTTGCACATGCAGCGGCCGGTCGCGTAGCTCATCTCGCGTTCCTGCAGATGGAATTTGGCATTCGGGAAGCGATCCAGATTGCCGGCGTGGTCATAATGCAGATGGGTGACGATGACGTCGCGAATCGCATCGGCGCTGACGCCGAAGCCGGCCAGCGCATCGACCGGGTTGAGCGTCAGCTTGCGGGCACGCGCCTTGGCCTCTTCGGCGTTGAAGCCGGTGTCGACCAGGATGTCGCGGCCGTGGCCGCGGATCAGCCAGACGAAATAATCGAGATCCTGCGCCGTGGTGTCGTGCGGATCCGGCACCAGGAAATTGAGGTGCGGCGTACGCGGCGACATCGTCGCATAGCGCAGGGCGTAGATTTCGTAGGCGTTTCCCATCGGTTTCGCTCTTGTTGGCAGTCTTGTTGAATGGCTTGCCGTCCCGGACACAAAGCCATCGCCTTGCGCAAAGGTCAAACTGCGCGCAGTGCGACGAGCGCATGACAGGGCGGCCCAAACCAGCGCAGGCCTCTGTGAATGCAATCACACTATCCAGTCGCAGGAACCTGCACCATGCCACGGAGGCGATGGCCGCCATGACCGCATGCTGTTGCACTGCGGCCTCGCTACGGCCGCCGCGATTAGCGATGGTGCCGCAGGCCGTTGACGGGGGTTTGACCGTGGTTTGATAATGGATTTTCGCTAGAGTAAGGTCCCCGGGGCGCAGGCTGAAAGCGGCGCCATTTCATGTGGAATGCCGCGATCTGGATTAGCCGCGATTATGAAAATCCGCCTTGCCTTGCTCGCCACGCTGATTTTTTCAATCGCGTCGCCCACCCTGTCCGTCGCCGCCGGCGATCGTTTCGCGCTGGTCATCGGCAACGCCAAATATCCCGACGCCGACGCGCCGCTG
>DASVOL010000895.1:0-7005 GCA_036383375.1 Bradyrhizobium sp.
CTTGCCTTCGTTCAACGCCGCGCGATGCGCGGTCGCGATGTCGTTGGCACGCCTGGCGTCGACCAGATCCTTCGACCCCTGCGGCCGCGCCAGCAGGATGCCGCTCTCCTCGAAGGTTTCGCGGATCGCCGCGATGCGGAACCCGAGCGCGTCGCCGTCGAGCCCTTCCCCGCCCGAATAGAGCGCCGGATCGGCGGCGATCTCCTTGTCGTTCTTGTCGACGCTGCCGCCCGGAAACACCAGTGCACCCGAGTTGAACTCGATCTGGTGATGGCGGACCATCATGAAGACTTCAATTTCGGACGACGTTCCGTCACGGAGCAGCAGCACGGTCGAAGCAAGGCGCGGGGCAACGATCTCGGTCATAATTATCCTGCTGCACTGGATTGCGGTTGGAGATTGGCGCGACGATCGACGCGCGCCACGCGGGAGAGCAGATAGTCGACCTCCGCCCTCGCCTGCGGCGTGATGATGGCACCGGGCTTGCGCTGGGCGCTGGAGGAAATGATGCCGCGCTTCTGCAGCACATATTTGCGCACGGTGAGGCCAACGCCGGGCTGCTGCTCGTAGCGGATCAGCGGCAGATGCGCGTCGAACAGATCATGCGCAGCATCGCGTTTTCCCGCCTTCGACAGATTGACGACGTCGATCAGGAGCTCGGGGAATGCATAGCCGGTCATCGCGCCGTCGGCACCGCGCTCCATCTCGAAATCGAGGAACAGGCCGCCATTGCCGACCAGGATCGACAGCGGTCGCAGCGAGCCGTCCTTCTGGAAGTTGCGCAAGGTGGAGATCTTCTCCAGGCCGGGCCAGTCCTCGTGCTTGAGCATCACGCAGGATGGCGAATCCATCACGATCTTGCGGATCACCGCGGGCGTGAACACGACGGTGAGCGTCAACGGATAGTCCTGCAGCACCCAGGGAATATCGTCGCCGATGGCTTCCTGCGCCTGCTTGAAATAGCCCGTGATCTGGTCGTCGGTGCGTAGATGCGGCGGCGGCGCGATCATGACGCCCGCGGCGCCCGCATCCATCGACTTCTTCGCCAGCGAGCGCATCGTGGCAAAGCCCGGCGCCGAGACGCCGACGATCACCTGCAGCTTGTTGGCACGCTTGACGAAGCGCAGCGCGACCTGCTCCGCCTCCGCTGCATCGAGCTTCGGCGCCTCGCCCAGAATACCCAGCACCGTGACGCCGTCGCAGCCGACCTCGGTGTAGAAATCGGTCAGCCGGTCGATCGATGCCTCGTCGATGCGGCCGTCGTCGTGGAACGGGGTCGGCGCGATCGCAAAAGTTCCGGCGGCCTGGGCGGTGAGTTTGGTCATGGGTGCCTCATCTGTTTCCGCCTCTATACAGTGTCATTCCGGGCCGCGCCACTTGGCGCAGACCCGGAATGCCGTGAGGTCAGAACCGCCGCGCGCCCATCTTGATCTGGTCCTCGGAGAAGAAGATGTCCTTGGCGTGGGCAACGATGTCCTCGGCCTTCCAGCCGGTAAAGGGCGGCTTCCAGCCCTCCATTTCCATCATCCGCATCTCGCGGACGCCACGGGGGCCCGAGACACCGAGCACCTTGCCGGTCTGGTCGCCCGAGAGGTCGCTGACCATGTAGAGCACCGCCGGCGCGATGCCATCAGGCCCGAGCGCCGCACCCGGGTTCTCCTTGTAGCGCGGCAGGTCCGCGGTCATGCGGGTCAGCGCGCCCGGCGCCAGCGTCCAGATCCGGATGTTGTACTTGCGGCCCTCGATCGCCAGCACGTTGGAGAGCCCCCAGATGCCGCCCTTGGCTGCGCCGTAATTGGTCTGGCCGAAATTGCCGATCAGGCCCGAGGTCGAGGACGTGTTGACGATGACGCCGCCGCCATTGTCGCGCATCCATTTGAACACCGGCTGGGTACAGCAGAAGGTGCCCTTCAGATGCACCTTCATCACCCTGTCCCAGTTGGCTTCCTTGGCCTTGTGGAAGGTCTCGTCGAGCAGGATGCCGGCGTTGTTGACCAGAATGTCGGCGCGGCCGAAATGCTTGATGGCGTCGTCGAATACCGACTGGCCGCCGGCCAGGGTCGAGATGTCGGCACCGTTGGCGACCGCACGGCCGCCCTCGGCCTTGATCGCGTCGACCACCTTGTCGGCCATCGACTTGTCCGAGCCCGAGCCGTCGCGCGGCCCGCCAAGGTCATTGACCACCACAGCCGCGCCCTCGCGCGCAAACAGCTTTGCGTAGGCCTCACCAAGTCCGCCGCCCGCACCCGTGATCAGCGCCACCTTGCCGTCGAGTAATCCCATGGTCGTTTCTCCCTTTTTTGTTGCCGTCATTCCGGGGCGCGCGCAGCGCGAACCCGGAATCTCGAGATTCCCCGGTGCGCAATTGCGCACCTGCGGTCTGGTCCTTCGGACCATCCCGGAATGACGGAGTACTAAGCCAGCACCGTCTTGCCGCTCTTGATCACGGTGACGCCGCGCGATTTCACCTTGGCTTCGAACGACACCACGTTGCCGTCCTTCCACAGTTCCATCGTCACGGTCTCGCCGGGAAACACCGGCGAGGAGAACCGCGCCGCATGCTGCTTGAAGGCGGACGGATCGTAGTCGGCATAGGTCTGCAGCACGCCGCGACAGGTAATGCCGTAGGTGCACATGCCGTGCAGGATCGGCCGCGGGAAGCCGGCTTTCTTGGCGAACTCCGGATCGGAGTGCAGCGGGTTGCGGTCGCCGCACAGCCGGTAGATCAGCGCCTGGTCGGGCCGCGTCGTGATGTCGACCACCTTGTCTGGCGCGCGCTCCGGCACCTTGTGCGGCTCGGGCTGGCCGTCCGACGGGCCGCCGAAGCCGCCATCGCCGCGGGCGAAGCGCGAGGCCACCAGCGTGGCGAGCTTCTCGCCCTTCTCGTCTTTTAGCACGGTCTGGTGGCGGATCACCGCGCCCTTGTCCTTGCCCTTGTCGAACACGTCGAGCACGGTCGAGTCGGCCGTGATGTGGGCCGCAGTCGCGAACGGCTTGTGGAAGGTGATATCGCGCTCGCCGTCGACCACCATGACGCGGTTGAGGTTCATCTCGCCGGGGCCTGCGCCCCAGGCTGCGACCGACGCGAACGTCGGAACCACCCTGAGCGGACGCGGCGTCAGCACGCCCTCATTGACGAAGGCGAGTTCCTTCTCGTTCATCGGATCGGCGCCGAGACCGATGCCGTAGGCATAGAGCATCACGTCGCGATCGCTGTAGCTGTATTTCTGGCCGAGGTTCTTCAGGGCCATCAGCTGTTCGTACACGATTGGCATTGTTGTTTTCTCCCCGAACTCTTTCTCTCGCCTCGCGCTGCCATTGATGTGCCCTCTCCCCTTGTGGGAAAGGGCTACACCGGCAGTCGTCACAAACTCGCTTCGGTGAGGGGTTCGCGCCGCAGAGAGACTATCGTTCGCGGAAAGACCCCTCATCCGGCGGCCTTCGGCCGCCACCTTCTCCCTCAAGGGGAGAAGGTATTTACGCCGGCGTGAAGAATGGCAGCGGGGCGCCGTCGGTCGGCTTCCACACCACCTTGACCTTCTGGCCGATCTTCACCGTCTCCAGATCGCAATCGACGATGTTGGTCTGCAGCGACGGGCCTTCCTTCAGCGTCACATAGGCGATCGCATACGGACCGGTCGGCGATTTCCGCATCAGGCTGTAGGTGTAGACCGTGGCCTCGCCGCTCGACTCTTCCCACACCGTCTTGTCGGAGAAGCAGAACGGGCAGATCGCGCGCGGGAAGTAATGGGCTTCGCCGCAGGTGGTGCAGCGCTTGATCATGAACTTGCCCGCCTTCGCCGCTTCCCAGAACGGCGCGGTCTCCGGATTGGTCACCGGGGCATTGTACTTCTTGGCTTCAGACATCACGCACGCTCCAGAATGCAGGTTGAGGCGGCGTGGCGAACGCCGAGCAGACCGCCGGTGCCGTGGGCGATCGCGAGGTCGCAGTTCTGCACCTGCACCTTCGGATGCGCCTCGCCGCGCAACTGGCGCACCGCCTCGAGGATCTTCGTCATGCCGCCGCGATTGACCGGATGGTTGCTGCACAAGCCGCCGCCGTCGGTGTTGAACGGCAGCTTGCCGACGCCCGAGATCAGATTGCCGTCGGCGACGAATTTGCCGCCCTCGCCCTTCTTGCAGAAGCCGAGATCCTCGAGCTGCATCAGCACCGTGATGGTGAAGCTGTCATAGATCGAGGCGTATTTGATATCCTTCGGCGTCACGCCCGCTTCTTCGAATGCGCGCGGGCCGGACCACACGCCGGCGGAGTATGTCAGATCGAGATCCTTGCCGCCGCGCGGGCCCTTCATCGCCTCGCCATGGCCGATCAGGCGCACCAGCGGCTTCTTCAGGCTCTTGGCGATCTCCGGTGTGGTGACGATCATCGCGCCGCCGCCGTCGGTGACGACGCAGCAGTCCATCCGGTGCAGCGGATCGGAGATCATCGGCGAGTTCAGCACCTCCTCGACGGTGACGACCTCCTTCAGCATCGCGTGCGGATTGTACTGCGCGTGATGCGAGGCCGCGACCTTGATCCAGGCGAGTTGCTCGGAGGTGGTGCCGTAGTCGTGCATATGGCGCATGGCACACATGCCATAGGCATTGTGCGTGGTAGCCCCGTAAGCCAGTTCGAAATCGGCCTCGGCGCCGGACGCGCGCGGCGGCATCGGGCCGGTGCGCGGCTTGCCCGCCAGCGTGACCAACGCGACCGAGCACTTGCCCGCTGCGATCGCCTCGGCGGCGTGACCGAGATGGATCAGATAGGAACAGCCACCGGTTTCGGTGGAGTCGACGTGACGCAGCTTCTTGGTGTTGAGACCGAGGTAATCGACCATCGGCCACAGCCCGCCCGGCGCGTCGCCGGCGCAGAAATAGCCGTCGATGTCGTCCTTGGTGAGCCCGGCATCCTCGATCGCCCCCTTGGCGACCTCGGCGTGCAGCTGTGCTGTTGATTTATCGGGTGCATGCCGGGTGGGATGCTCGTAGATCCCGGCAATGTAGGCCTTGCCCTTGATGGTCAAATCGCTCTCCGCTGGCGTTTCTCGCTCCAGCGTTTTTCTGAACCGGCGACGCGACCTTGGCAAGCGCGGAAATATTCCGTCAGGCGAGACTGTATCCGCAACTCACTCGTCGTCCCTGCGAAAGCAGGGACCCATAACCACAGGGTCGTGTTGTGGGAGTGAGCTGTGGCCCCAGCGTCGCGCTACAACAAAGTGCGGTGGTTATGGGTCCCGGCTTTCGCCGGGACGGCACCGAATTTGTGACTACGCCCTACTCCGCAGCCATCTGCCGCGGTGCCGGCGGCGGGTTGGCGAGGTCGGCAGCGAGTTGCGCGTAGCGAACCTTTGCCTCCTTGATCGCCTTGTCCTTCACCGGACCGTAGCCGCGGATGCGGTCGGGCAGCGACAGCAATTCGACCGCGATGTCGTGATTGAGCGGCGACAGCAGGCTCAGCACCGTCGCCACATCCTTCTCGTAGCCTGCGATCAGGTCGCGCTCGAGCTTGCGGTCGGCGTTGTAGCCGAAGACATCGAGCGGCGTGCCGCGCAGGAAGCGGAATCGCGCCATCACCCTGAAGGCGGACATCATCCACGAACCGAAGGCGCGCTTCTTCGGACGGCCCTGCGCATCGAACCCGCCGCCGAGGATCGGCGGGGCGAGATTGAAGTTGAACTTGAAGTCACCCTCGAACTGATCGCGCAGCTGCTTCTCGAAGCGGCCGTCGGTGAACAACCGCGCCACCTCGTACTCGTCCTTGTAAGCGAGCAGCTTGGCGTAGTTGACCGCGACCGCGCGCGGCAGCGCCTCGCCATAGCCACCCTTGACGGCGGCGTCGCGGACCTGGTCGACCAGCTTGCGGTAGCGCTTTGCCAGCCGTGCGTTCTGATAGCCGGCCAGAAGCGCCATGCGGTGAGTGATGATCTCGTCGAGCGACATCGCATCCAGCGACTTTGCCGGCGCAACATCGTCATCCTGCCCCTTCATCATCGCCGCGAGCCGAGCCGGATCGGCTGCGGCCAGACGCCCGAGCTGGAACGCCTGCGTGTTCATCTTGATCGAGACGCCGTTGACCTCGATCGCCTGCTGGATCGATTCCGCCGACAGCGGCAGCAGCCCGCGTTGATAGGCAAAGCCCATCATCATGATGTTGGTGGCGATGGAGTCGCCGAGCAGCGCTTCGGCCGGCTTGGTAAAGTCGAAGAACGCGGAGTCCTTGCGCAGCTCGGTCTCCAGCACGCTGTTGACCTTGCGGGTCTGGAAATTGAAGTCGCGGTTGAGGATGAAATCCGCAGTCGGGATGATGTGGCTGTTGATGATGCCGACGGTGCGGCTCGGCTCGCACAGCGTGATGGTGTCCTTCGACACCGCCACGACCTCGTCGGCCGCGAGCACGAGATCGGCGGTGCCGGTGACGATGCGCGAGCAGGTCACGTCGGCGGTGTGCTCGGAGAGCCGGACGTGACTGAGCACCGCGCCGCCCTTCTGCGCGAGGCCGGACATGTCGAGGATCATCGAGGCCTTGCCCTCGATGTGCGCGGCCATGCCGAGCAACGCGCCGATCGTCAGCACGCCGGTGCCGCCGACGCCGCCGACCGCGATGTTATAGGGTCGGTCCAGCGCGGGCTTCGAGGCCGGCTCCGGCAAGACGCCGATATCGCCAAGCTCGGTCGGCGCGCGCCGCTTCAGCGTGCCGCCGTCGACCGTGACGAAGGACGGGCAAAAACCCTTCACGCAGGAATAGTCCTTGTTGCAGGTCGACTGGTTGATGGTGCGCTTGCGCCCCAGTTCCGTCTCCAGCGGCTCGACCGAGATGCAGTTCGACTGCACCGAGCAGTCGCCGCAGCCTTCGCAGACGGCCGGATTGATCAGCACGCGGCGCGCCGGATCCTCCATCAGGCCGCGCTTGCGGCGACGGCGCTTTTCCGCGGCACAGGTCTGCACGAACACGATCGCCGAGGTACCCTTGGTGTCGCGGCACAGCTTCTGCACGTTCTCGAGCTC
>DASVOL010000896.1:0-5598 GCA_036383375.1 Bradyrhizobium sp.
CTGCCGATGGTGTCGGCCTGGGGCTCGACCGAGACCTCGCCGCTGGCGACCGATTGCCACTTTCTCGCAAAGCGCTCCGGCAATATCGGGGTGCCGATCCCAGGCACCGAGCTCAAGCTCGTACCGTCGGGCGACAAGCTCGAGGTCCGCGTGCGCGGGCCCAATGTCACGCCAGGCTACTGGAAGGCGCCCGAACTGACCGCCGAGGCCTTCGATGACGAGGGTTTCTACAAGATCGGCGACGCCGTCACCTTCGCCGATCCCGCGCGGCCCGATCTCGGCCTGTTCTTCGACGGCCGCGTGGCGGAAGATTTCAAGCTCAATTCCGGCACCTGGGTCAGCGTCGGCACCCTGCGCGTCGCCGGCATCGCGGCGCTGGCGCCGCTTGCGCAGGATATCGTCGTCACCGGCCACGGCCGCGACGAGGTTCGCTTCCTGGTGTTCCCGAACCTCGCCGCCTGCCGTTCGCTGGCAGGGCTGCCCGAGAGCGCCGCCGCGCAGGAGGCGATCGGCCATCCGGCGGTCCGTTCCGCGATCGGGCAGGGGCTGGCGCGGCTGAAGGCGCAGGGCGGCCATTCCTCCGGTCACGCCACCCGCGCGCTGCTGCTGGCCGAGCCTGCCTCGGTCGATGGCGGCGAGATCACCGATAAGGGCTACATCAACCAGCGTGCTGTGCTGACCCGACGCGCCGCGGCGGTGGCGGTGCTGGAGGACGATGCGGCGGGTGAGCCGATCGCCTGCGGGGGCTCGTAACGTGATGTACCGGTAGGGTCTTGGCAGGACGCCACGCGCACCGCCGTCGTCCCTGCGAAAGCAGGGACCCATACTCCGCGGCCGAAGTTGTGTCCAAAGGTCGTCGTTCCGCCGGCGTGAAATAATCAGCATTGGTGGTTATGGGTCCCGGCTCGGAGGCCGGGACGACACCGAATTTGTGGCACGTCTGGTGGACCGCACTTGAGCCGTCGGCACCGGTTCCCTGGGGCCTCGCGCCGCACGCGCGCGTTTTTAGTTGCCACGGCAACTAAGCTGTGCGAGTTTCCGCACCCATAGGCACAGGGCCGGTCAACGGCCACGCTTTTGGGAGGACAATGTTGCGCAGCAGCGCGCAAGCGGCACGCATGGACAGCCGGGCCAGTATCGCGGTGACGCAGGGCGTCGCCGGCGCTCCCGCCGCGCGGTCAGGTCGTGCTTGGCCCGGTCACGGCGCCGAGATTCTCGTGCAGCCGGCGCAGCAGGTCGATCAGCACCTCGCGCTCGTCCTTTTTCAGGCAAGCCAGCAGCCGCCGCTCGCGCTCCAGCGCCGCGACGATGACCTTGTCGTGGATGGCTCGGCCGCGCGCGGTCAGCGTGATGGAATGGGTGCGGCCGTCGTCCGGCGCGGTGCGGATCGTCAGCAGGCCGCGCTTCTGCAACGCCGCAAGGTTGCGGCTGACCGGCCCCTTGTCGAAGCCGATCACCTGGCAGATCCGGGACGCGGGAATGCCCGGCTCGATCGCCAGTTGCGAGATGATTCGCCACTCGGTGACGTTGACCCCGAAGTTCTTCTGGTAAAACGCGGTAGCGCTGTTCGACAGCTTGTTGCCGATGAAGGTGATGAACGCCGGCACATAGCGATTGAGGTCCAGCAGCGGGCCATCGGTGGCATCTGCGGGATCGGCCGGTTTGGGCCGGCGGGGCTTTCGGGGGAGGGGCTGGCTGCTCATTTCTCAAATCATCGCTGCGAAACCGGTCGGGAGCAATAGACATGCGGCCCGTATTGACAAGATCAAACCTCGGGAGGTCCCGATGACTGCAACAGAAGCTGCGTCCGTCCCGCATCTCGACGTCGATCCGTTCGCGCTCGAGTTCTTCGCCGACCCGTTCCCGACCCATCAGCGGCTGCGCGAGGCCGCGCCCGTGGTCTATCTCGACAAGTGGAATGTCTATGGCGTGGCGCGCTATGCCGAGGTCCATGCCGTGCTGAACGATCCGGCGACGTTCTGCTCCAGCCGGGGCGTCGGCCTCAGCGACTTCTCCAAGGAGAAGCCCTGGCGGCCGCCGAGCCTGATCCTGGAGGCCGACCCGCCGGCGCATACCCGCACCCGTACCGTGCTGAGCACCGTGCTGTCGGCGACCGTGATGAAGCAGCTTCGCGGGCGATTTGCCGCCGCGGCGGAGGCCCGCGTCGACGCGCTGCTGGAGAAGCGCCGTTTCGACGCGATCGAGGACCTGGCCGAAGCCTATCCGCTGTCGATCTTCCCGGATGCGCTGGGTCTGCGGCCGGAGGGCCGCGAGCATCTGCTGCCTTATGCGAGCCTGGTGTTCAACGCCTTCGGGCCGCCGAATGAGCTGCGCCAGCAGGCGATCGAGCGCTCCGCGCCGCACCAGTCCTACATCGCCGAGCAGTGTCAGCGCGACAATCTCACCCCTGGTGGTATCGGCGCCTGCATCCACGCCCATGTCGATAGCGGCGCCATTACCGCGACCGAGGCGCCGCTGCTGGTGCGCTCGCTGCTGTCGGCCGGTCTCGACACCACCGTCAACGGCATCGGCGCCGCCGTCTACTGCCTCGCGCGCTTCCCCGACCAGTTCCAGAAGCTGCGCAGCGATCCGACCTTGGCGCGCAACGCGTTCGAGGAAGCCGTGCGGTTCGAAAGTCCGGTTCAGACCTTCTTCCGCACCACGACCCGCGACGTCGAGCTCGGCGGGGCCATCATTCCCGAAGGCGAGAAGGTGCTGATGTTCCTGGCTGCGGCCAATCGCGATCCGCGCCGCTGGGAAGCGCCCGACAGCTACGACATCACGCGCCGGACGTCGGGCCATGTCGGCTACGGTTCGGGCATCCATATGTGTGTCGGCCAGCTGGTCGCCCGCCTCGAAGGCGAGGTGATGATGGCGGCGCTGGCGCGCCGTGTCGCCAGGATCGAAATCACTGGCGAGCCCAAGCGCCTGTTCAACAACACGCTGCGCGGCCTCAGCAGCCTGCCGGTCGAGATCACGCCGGCCTGACGAGACGCTCAATACCGGCACAAGGTTGGTTTAAGGAAACATGGGAGGGGATACGATGAGGGGCTTTGGGGTTGGGCGATTTGGAATCGGACTTGCGCTGGCATTGGCCTGCGCCGCGGGCAGCGCGCGCGCGGAGATATCCGACAATGTCGTGCGCGTCGGCGTGCTCAACGACATCTCCGGCATCTTCCAGGACACCAACGGCATGGGCTCGGTGGAAGCCGCGCGGATGGCGGCGGAGGATTTCAATGGCGGCGGCAAGGGGATCAAGGTCGAGATCGTCTATGCCGATCACCAGAACAAGGCTGACGTCGGTTCCGCGATCGCGCGCAAATGGCTCGATGTCGAGGGCGTCGACGCCATCGTCGACGTGCCGAACTCGGCGGTCGGGCTCGCCGTCAACACCGTGCTGCGCGACTCCAGGATGACGTTCCTGGCGTCGTCGACCGCGAGCTCCGATCTCACCGGCAAGGCCTGCTCGCCGAACACCATTCAATGGGTCAACGACGCCTGGGCGACCGGCAACACCACCGCGGCCGCGATGATGCAGCGTGGCGGCAAGGACTGGTACTTCGTGACCGTCGACTACGCGCTCGGCAAAGGCATTGAAGCCGAGGCAACCAACTACATCGAGAAGCACGGCGGCAAGGTGCTGGGATCGAGCAAGCATCCGCTCGGCACGTCGGATTTCGCGTCCTTCCTGTTGCAGGCGCAGAACTCGAAAGCAAAGGTGATCGGGCTTGCCAATGCCGGCGGCGACACCATCAACGCGGTGAAGCAGGCGGCCGAGTTCGGCATCCAGGAAGGCGGCCAGACCATGGTCGCGTTCCTGCTGTTCGTGAACGACGTCCACGGCATGGGCCTGAAGGTCGCGCAAGGCCTGCAACTGCTCGAGGCGTTTTATTGGGACATGAACGACGACACCCGCGCGTTCGCAAAACGCTTTGCCGCGCGTCCCGGCATGAACGGCAAGATGCCGAGCGGCAACCAGGCCGGCGTCTACGCCTCGACGCTTGCTTACCTCAACGCCGTCGCGGCCACCGGCAGCGACGATGCCAAGGTCGTGGTGCCGCAGATGAAGACCTTCAAGGGCAAGGACAAACTGTTCGGCGACACCACGATCCGCCAGGACGGCCGCGTCATCCACCCGATGTACCTGTTCGAGGTGAAGAAGCCGGAGGAGTCGAAATACCCCTACGACTATTACAGACTGATCGCGACCATCCCGGCCGATCAGGCCTTCCGGCCGCTGGCCGATGGCGGCTGCGCGCTGGTGAAGTGAGCTTGCTGCCGCCCCGGCACATCTACATCCTCCCCTGGAGGGGGAGGATCGGTTTGCATGAAATGCAAACCGAGGTGGGGTGAAGGTCTCCCCAGTCGAACAGTGCCCGTGTTGAGAGATCACCCCACCCCGGATCGCACGTCGCTTCGCTCGTTGCGATCCGACCCTCCCCCTCCAGGGGAGGGTGAAGGGCTCTACACGCTGCGTACCGGGTGGACGGACCGCAACCCCTCACCCGGATCGCATTTCGCTTCGCTTCATGCGTTCCGGCCTCTCCCAAAAGGGAAGAGGCTGACCAAACGTGCGGCGCGCTGTTCGCGACAAACTATGCGGCCTTCGCCGCTCCATCACCAGCCTTCACCCGCCCCAGCATCTCGGCCGCCGTCATCACATGCGCGGTCGAGAACGCGAGGATCGTCAGCGTGGCGCGATGCACCTCTTCGGCCGACAGGGCGCCCTGGCCGACATCGGGATAGTCGAACGTGCCGGTCGCATCCGAGAGGAACACGACCTTGTAATTGTGGAACATGGCGTCGCGCGCGGTGGCGTGGCAGCAGTTCTCGGTGGTCGTCCCCGAGATGATCACCGTCGTGATGCCCCATTCGCGCAGGATGAGGTCGAGATCGGTGGCGAAGAAGGCGCTGTAGCGGTGCTTCTTGATGACGTGCTCGCCCGGCGCGGGCGCAAGGTCATTGAAGATCTCGACGCCCGCGGTGCCGTCGACCAGCGACGAGCGGTCGGCGATCGGCGCGTAGAGATCGTCATAGAGCCCCATGTCGCTGCCGTCGCGCCGATGCACATGCGCGGTGTAGACGACGCGGATGCCCTTGTCGCGGCACGCCTTCAGGGTCTGCGCCAACCGCGGCACCATGGCGGCGGCCTGCGCCGACCGCAGCTTGGCGCCCTCGGCCACGAAATCGTTCTGCATGTCGACCACGATCATGACGGTGCGGGCGGGGTCGATGGTGTCGCATTGGTAGCCCATGTGGTGTCTCCTCTCCTGTGGGGAGACATTTTCTACCTCCGCCGTGGCAGACGTTCTTGGCTGCGCCGGCCAGTCGCTGGACTCTGCTTGCCAGAACCGGGGGCGGGACGCAGAATATGCAGCTGCCGGGTTGGCCGGGAGCAAGGCTAATGCAGACCCCAGATCACGCAGTTGTCGCGCAGACGCTTGTCGCGCCGGGTGACAGTTTCGACCGCTGGCACCACGTCACCTGCCGCGAATTCTCGCTGACCGAATGCCGCCGCGTTGCCGACGCGGCGTTTGCCGCGTCGATCTCGATCCGCCATTTCGGCCCGCTCGCGATCAACGACATCTGGTCGTCGAC
>DASVOL010000897.1:0-1746 GCA_036383375.1 Bradyrhizobium sp.
GGAGCCGGGCGGCTCGATCTTGATCACGTCGGCGCCGAAATCCGACAGCACGGTCGCAGCCGCGTCCGGCAATCCTGGCGCGGCAACAAGAGCAACAATCTGACGGGAGCGGCACCATCATGGAAAAGGGCATCTTCGACGGGCTGAAGGTTCTGGACTGCGCGAGTTTCATCGCGGCGCCCGCGGCTGCGACCGTGCTGTCGGATTTCGGCGCCGACGTGATCAAGATCGAGCCGCCCGGCTCCGGCGATCCCTACCGCAACCTGCCGCATCTGCCCGGTTATCCCCACAGCGAACACAACTTCGCGTGGATGCTGGAATCGCGCAACAAGAAGAGCCTGGCGCTCGACCTCACCAAGCCTGACGCGCAGCAGGTGCTCTACAAGCTTGTCGCCGAGGCCGACGTGTTCATCACCAACATGCCGCCGCAGGTGCGGGCGAAGCTCGGCATCACCTACGATCATCTTGCCCATCTCAACGACCGGCTGATCTATGCCTCCTTCACCGGTTACGGCGAAAAGGGCGAAGAAGCCAACAAGCCCGGCTTCGACTCCAACGCCTATTGGGCCCGCTCCGGCCTGATGGATCTGGTGCGGGCCGACGAGGATACCACACCGGCCCGCTCGGTCGCCGGCATGGGCGATCATCCCTGCGCGATGGCGTTCTACGGCGCGATCGTCACCGCGCTGTTCCAGCGCGAGAAGACCGGCAAGGGCTCGCACGTCTCGACCAATCTGATGGCCAACGGCATCTGGGCCAACGGCGTGCTGGCGCAGGCCAAGCTGGTCGGCGCCAAGTTCAAGAAGCGCAAGCCGCGCGAAGAGGCGCTCAACGCCGTCACCAACCACTACAAGTGCAAGGACGGCCGCTGGCTGATCCTGTCGCTGCTCAATGAGGACCGGCAGTGGCCGACCCTGGCGGGCTGCATGGGCCGTGAAGACCTCGTCGCCGATGCGCGCTTCGCCACCAAGGCGGACCGCCATGCGCGCTCGGTCGAGCTGATCAAGATCTTCGACCAGGTGTTCGCCGGCAAGGACCTCGCCGAATGGCGCAAGATCCTCGACGGCAACGGCCTGGTGTTCGGCGTCGTCGGCATCCTCGACGACATCCCGAACGACAAGCAGATGATCGAGAACGAGGTGCTGGTGCGCTTCGAGAACGACACCATGCTGACCGTCAACAGCCCGATCTTCATCGACGGCGCCAAGAAGGTGCAGCCGCGCAAGCCGCCCGAGGTCGGCGAGCACTCCGACGAGATCCTGCGCCAGGCCGGCTACGACGAAGCCACGATCCAGAAGCTGCGCGCCTCCGGCGCGGTGGCGTAGCCAAATCGAACCTGGTCGTCATTGCGAGCGACGCGCGCGATCGCTCCGCACGACGACGTCTGTAGCCCGGATGAAGCGAAGCGAAAACGCTATGGCGGATCAGCGCTTCAGCCAGGACCAGACGACGGCCACAACGATGATGCCGATGATGACCGCGAGCCCGATCGCCCAGCTGCTGACGCGGACGGCGCTCACCGCCTGACGCTCGGCCTCATTGGCCGCGATCTCGCGGTTGCGCTGCTTGTCCTGCTCGGGAGCACTCATCGGCCGGTCTCCGCTCAAGGGCTGTTCAGGTCCTGGTCGCTGCAGGGACTGTAGCATCAAATGATGACGCCCGGCTCGCGCCGGGATCGCCGCCAAGGCGGACGGCCCGGCTGAGCGAGAACGCCGCCAGCGCGGCGCACAGCGCGGCCGATGCCGC
>DASVOL010000898.1:0-4816 GCA_036383375.1 Bradyrhizobium sp.
CTTGCCTTCACCAAGGGGCTCGGTCGCGAGATTCTTGGTGACGCTGCCGGCAAGCGCATGCGCCACGACCAGCGGCGGCGAGGCGAGGTAGTTCGCCTGCACGTCCGGCGAGATGCGGCCTTCGAAGTTGCGGTTGCCCGACAGCACGGCGGCGGCGACGATGCCGTTGTCGTTGATCGACTTCGAAATCTCTTCCGGCAGCGGACCGGAATTGCCGATGCAGGTGGTGCAGCCGAAGCCGACCAGGTTGAAGCCGATCTGGTCGAGCTCCTTCTGCAGGCCTGACTTCTCCAGATATTCGGCGACCACCTGGCTGCCGGGGGCCAGCGAGGTCTTCACCCACGGCTTGGCCTTCAGGCCCTTGGCGGCCGCCTTGCGCGCCAGCAGGCCGGCGCCGATCAGCACGCTCGGGTTCGAGGTGTTGGTGCAGGAGGTGATCGCCGCGATCACGACATCGCCATGGCCGAGATCGAAGTTACGACCCTCGACCGCGAAGCGCTTCGTCTCACCCTCGGGCTTCTTGTACTCGCCGACCAGCGCGGTCGCGAAACCGGTCGACACCGCCGGCAGCGCGATGCGGCCTTCGGGGCGCTTCGGTCCGGCCATCGACGGCACGACGTCGGCGAGGTCGAGCGTCAGCGTGGTGGTGAACACCGGGTCGGCCGACTTGGCGGTACGGAACAGGCCCTGCGCCTTGGCATAGGCCTGCACCAGCTTGACGCGATCGGCCTTGCGGCCCGAGGTCTTCAGGTAATCGATGGTCGCGGCGTCGACCGGGAAGAAGCCGCAGGTCGCGCCGTATTCGGGCGCCATGTTGCCGATCGTCGCCTTGTCCGCGACCGACAGGAAATCGAGGCCCGGGCCGAAGAACTCGACGAACTTGCCGACCACGCCGAGCTTGCGCAGCATCTGGGTGACGGTCAGCACGAGGTCGGTCGCGGTGACGCCTTCCTTGAGCTGGCCCTTGAGCTTGAAGCCGACCACTTCCGGCAGCAGCATCGACAGCGGCTGGCCGAGCATGCAGGCTTCCGCCTCGATGCCGCCGACGCCCCAGCCGAGCACGGCCAGGCCATTGACCATCGTGGTGTGCGAGTCGGTGCCGACCAGCGAGTCCGGATAGGCGACCTCGAAGGTGCCGGTCTTCTTGCCGACCGTCATCTTCTCCTTCTTGGTCCAGACCGTCTGGGCGAGATATTCGAGATTGACCTGGTGGCAGATGCCGGTGCCGGGCGGCACCACCGAGAAGTTCGAGAACGCCTTCTGGCCCCACTTCAGGAACTCGTAGCGCTCCTGGTTCTGCTTGTATTCCTCGGTGACGTTCTTCGCGAACGCCTTGTTGTCACCGAAGAAGTTGACGATCACCGAGTGGTCGATGACGAGATCGACCGGCACCAGCGGGTTGATCTTCTCGGCATCGCCGCCGAGGTTCTGCATCGCGTTGCGCATCGCCGCGAGATCGACCACGGCCGGAACGCCGGTGAAATCCTGCATCAGGACGCGCGCCGGGCGGAACGCGATTTCGTGCTCGAGCTGGCGCTTCTTCAGCCACTTCGACACCGCAACGATGTCTTCCTTCTTGACGGTGCGGCCGTCCTCGTTGCGCAAGAGGTTCTCGAGCAGAACCTTCATCGAATACGGCAGCTTCGAAATCCCCTTCAGTCCGTTCTTCTCTGCCTGGGGCAGGCTGTAATAGACGTAGGACTTGCCGCCGACCTTCATGGTCTTGCGGCATTTGAAGCTGTCGAGTGATGTCATGCGAAGGATCCCAAATTCTCAGTTATACCCGGCAAGGGTAACTAAACACCGGCGACCGACACTGGCCGAGGGGATGGCCTGGGTGGGTTGCGGGCGCCGATTGTGTGTGCTGCATCAAGTTCCGGGCTTATAGAACCTTTCTAGAAGCACCGCCACACCGACAAGCGTGCGACAGCGCTACGCGACCCAAAAATTCTCACGCGGTAGCGAAAGATTTCAGAGGGCTGTGACACAACGAACCATGCGGCTCTCGGGACGAAATCTGAAATGCGTGCGCGGCGGACGCGAGGTGTTTGCTGGCCTCGATCTGTCGGCGGTGGCCGGCGAGGCGCTTGCCGTCACCGGCCCGAACGGCGCGGGCAAGACCTCGCTGCTGCGCGTCCTCGCCGGGCTGCTGGTTCCCGCCGAGGGCTCGATTGCGCTCGACGGCGGCGACGCCGAACTCAGCCTGCCCGAACAGGCCCACTATCTCGGCCACCGCGACGCGCTGAAGCCGGCGCTGAGCGTCGCGGAAAATCTTTCCTTCTGGCGGGATTTCCTCGGCGGCAAGACGCAGGATGCCGGCCACTGCCTTGCCGCCGTGGGGCTCGACCACGCCGCGCATCTGCCGGCGGCCTATCTCTCGGCCGGCCAGCGCCGCCGCCTGTCGATCGCGCGCCTGCTTTCGGTGCGGCGGCCGGTCTGGCTGCTGGACGAGCCGACGTCGGCGCTCGATGCGGCCGGACAGGCGCTGTTCGTCGGACTAATGCGCGACCATCTCGCAAGCGGCGGCCTGATCGTCGCCGCGACCCATCTGCCGCTCGGCATCGATGCACGCGATCTGCGGATGGGAGGCACGGCATGAGCGCGCTGGCCGCATTGATCCGCCGCGACATCCGGATCGCGCTGCGCGTCGGCGGCGGCGCGCTGATCGGGGTGCTGTTCTTCCTCACCGTCACGGTGCTGATGCCGTTTGCGGTCGGACCCGATCTGGCGCTGCTGTCGCGGCTTGGGCCCGCGATCCTCTGGCTTGGTGCGCTGCTGGCGAGCCTGCTCACCCTCGACCGGCTGTTCACGGCCGATCACGAGGATGGCTCGCTCGACCTGATCGTGATGAGCCGGACGCCGCTGGAACTCGCCTGCGCGGCCAAGGCACTGGCGCATTGGCTCGCCGCCGGGCTGCCACTGATCATCGCAACGCCGGTGCTCGGCCTGCTGCTCAATCTCGACGGCACGGCGACGCTTGCGGTCGCCGCGACCTTGCTGGCGGGAACTCCGGCGCTGACCTTCACCGGCATGATCGGCGCGGCATTGGCGGTGACGCTGCATCGCGGCGGGCTGCTGCTGGCGGTGCTGGTGCTGCCACTGTCGATTCCGGTGCTGATCTTCGGTGTCGCCGCCTCACAGGCGGCGATCTCGGGTCCCCTGCCTTTTGGAACACCCTTCTCGATCCTTTGCGCGCTGTCACTTGCCAGCCTCGTGATCGGCCCGTTTGCCGCCGCCGCGAGCCTGCGGCACGGATTGGACTGACATTGGGCCAGATCAAATCTCGCCGAGAGCAGTTCGGCCAATTGCTTGCGACACATTGGGCGATTATCAGGGTGCCATGAAGCTGACCGAGACGCTGACCGACCTCGCCAATCCGACCAGGTTTCTGGCGTTGACCGCACGCATCCTCCCGTGGCTCGCGGGCGTGACCGCGATCCTGCTCGCGATCGGGCTCTACCAGTCGGCGATGGCGCCCGACGACTACCAGCAGGGCGCCACGGTGAAGATCATGTTCATCCACGTGCCGAATGCGTGGCTGTCGATGTTCGTCTGGGGCGTCATGAGCGTGGCCGCGCTCGGCACGCTGGTGTGGCGCCATCCGCTCGCCGACGTCGCCGCGAAAGCTGCAGCTCCGATCGGCGCCGCCTTCACGTTCCTGGCGCTGGTCACCGGCTCGCTGTGGGGCCGGCCGATGTGGGGCACCTACTGGGAGTGGGACGCGCGGCTGACCTCGGTGCTGATCCTGTTCCTGATGTATCTCGGCCTGATGGCGCTGTGGCGCGCGGTCGAGGACCCTTCGCGCGCGGCAAGGGCGGCAGCGGTCCTGACCCTGGTCGGCGCGATCAACATCCCGATCATCAAATTCTCCGTCGACTGGTGGAACACACTGCACCAGCCGGCCTCGGTGCTCCGCATGGGCGGATCGACGCTCGACAAGGCGTTCCTGTGGCCGCTGCTGGTGATGGCGATCGCGTTTTCGCTGCTCTTCATCACCTTGCATCTGGCGGCGATGCGCAACGAGATCCTGCGCCGGCGCGTCCGCAGCCTGCAGATGATGCAAGCCAATCGCAGCGCGTTTTCGAGCGAAGTGGGCACCGGTTCGCGTGAAGAAAACGCGTCAAACCCGATTGGGGCGGCGTGACGCGATGTCGCTTGGTCCCTACGCCTCTTTCATCGTGACGTCCTATGTGCTGGTCGCAGCCGTCGTGCTGCTTCTGATCGTCTGGATCATCGCCGACTATCGCCGCCAACAGGCGCGCCTCAAGGAGATCGAGGCCAGCGGCATCACGCGCCGCTCGGGCCGCAGCGCGGCGGATATTCGATGAGCGATCAGGCGACCAACAGTCCGCCGCAAGCCCGCCGCCTGCTGGTGGTGCTGCCGCTGGTGGTTTTCCTCGGGCTCGCCGGGCTGTTCCTGCTGCGGCTCTATGGCGGCGATCCCTCGAAGATTCCGTCGGCGCTGATCGGCCGGCCGGCGCCGCAGACCGCGCTGCCCGCGCTCGATGGCCTCGTGAAGGACGGCGCGCCGGTCCCCGGTCTCGATCCCGCGGCCTTCAAGGGCAAGGTCTCGATCGTCAACGTCTGGGCGTCGTGGTGTGTGCCCTGCCACGATGAGGCGCCGCTCTTGACCGAGCTCGGCAAGGACAAGCGCTTCCAGATCATCGGCATCAACTACAAGGACTCGCCCGACAATGCGCGCCGCTTCCTCGGCCGCTACGGCAATCCGTTCGGCATCGTCGGCGTCGACGGCAACGGCCGCGCCTCCATCGAGTGGGGCGTCTACGGCGTGCCCGAGACCTTCCTGGTCGGGCGC
>DASVOL010000899.1:0-8275 GCA_036383375.1 Bradyrhizobium sp.
TTGCCGCTGGCGGCCTTTTCCCCTAACCTCGCTTCAACAAGAAACGTCAGGGAAGGATTTGCCGATGGAAGTGATCCCACTGCGCGAGGGATTCGGAGCCGAACTGCGCGGCGTCACGCTTTCGGATGTTGCCGCCAGCGATGCCGCTTATGCTGTGGTGCGCGCGGCGTTCGAGGAACACTCGGTGCTGGTGTTCCGCGGTCAGGAGGTCAGCGACGACATCCAGCTCGCCTTCTCGCGCCGCTTCGGTCCGCCCGAGACGACCAAGGTCGGCTCGATGGGCACCGGCTCGCATTTCGTGATCCTCTCGACCTTTGGGCCCGACGGAAAGGTGGTTCCGTCCGACCATCGGCAGCAGCTGCGCGCCAGGGCCAATCAGCTCTGGCACACCGACTCCTCCTTCAAGCGCGTCCCGGCGTTGACCTCGATCCTGTCCGCGCGCATCATCCCCGAACATGGCGGCGAGACCGAGTTCGTCTCGATGCGCCTCGCCTTCGAGCGGCTCGACAAGGATGTGGCAAAGCGGCTGGAAAACTCCTTTGCCTGGCACTCCTATGCGCATTCGCGCAGCAAGGTGGCAACCGGGCTCGCGACGACTGAAGAAGTCGACGCACTGCCGCCGGTTTGCTGGCGCATGGTCTGGCGCAATCCGGTCAACGGGCGCGGCGCGCTGTATCTCGCCTCCCATGCCTATGGCGTCGAGGGCATGGATGCCGATGCCGGCAAGGCGCTGATCGAGCAATTGACCGAAGCCGCCACCGCGCCCGGCGTCAGCTATCTGCATCAATGGAAACAGGGCGATGTCGTGATGTGGGACAACCGCGCCACCATGCATCGCGGCCGCCCCTGGCCGGCGCATGAAGGCCGCCTGATGATCCGCACCACGATCTCGGCGACCGAGGCCGACGGCGTCGCGAACATGCAGCCGCCCTCAACGCAGGCGGCGGAGTGAAGCAACGTTCTCATTGTACCGTCATCCTGAGGAGCGCGAAGCGCGTCTCGAAGGATGAACGGCCCGGCTGGTGGCCGTGCATCCTTCGAGGCTCGCTCCGCTCGCACCTCAGGATGACGGGGAACGTTTAGATCCGCAGATCATATCGGCGACAAACTGTCGCTGACCGCAAGACATTTCACTTCGCGCGCGTCAGCAGCAGCAATCGAACTCCAGCGAAGACTCGCAGCTGCATTGCAAAACAGACTGAGTTCCCCACCATCACAGCCATTATTCCCGGTCCGTGGAAGTTTTAATGTCCTCACGTCATCCGAATTACCAATCCCCGCA
The DNA here is from genome assembly GCA_036383375.1 of Bradyrhizobium sp. Classification (GTDB taxonomy): domain Bacteria; phylum Pseudomonadota; class Alphaproteobacteria; order Rhizobiales; family Xanthobacteraceae; genus Bradyrhizobium. The sequence goes on from DASVOL010000899.1 coordinate 1,283, forward strand.
CGGCCGTCGCTGGTTGCCCGACAGCCTCACCGTGGTATCGTCGATGCCAATCGGCCATTGAGACCGAAATTCGTGGAGGGGACCATGCGGAGCGTGCAAGCGCTGGCCGTCGCGGTGTTGTCTGTGCTGACCATCAGCGACGTTTCACGCGCAGCCGAGCCGAAATCGGGCGGCATCTTCAGGATCTATCACCGCGACAGCCCCGGCAGCGCCTCGATCCACGAGGGCGCGACCTATTCGGTGAACATTCCGTTCATGCCGATCTTCAACAACCTCGTCATCTTCGACCAGCATATAGCGCAGAACAGCGCCGACACGATCCGGCCCGAGCTTGCGGAGAGCTGGGCCTGGAGCGGCGACAACAAGACGCTGACCTTCAAGCTGCGCAAGGACGTGAAATGGCACGACGGCAAGCCGTTCACCGCGGCCGACGTCAAATGCACCTTCGACATGCTGATGGGCAAGTCGCAGCAGAAGTTCCGGCAGAACCCGCGCAAGTCCTGGTACGACCAGGTCGACGAGGTCACGGCCAACGGCGACTATGAAGCATCGTTCAAGCTGAAGCGGCCGCAGCCGGCGCTGTTGTCACTGCTCGCCTCGGGCTATTCGCCGGTCTATCCCTGTCACGTATCGCCGGCGGAGATGCGCACCAAGCCTGTCGGCACCGGCCCGTTCAAGTTCGTCGAATTCAAGGCCAACGAATCGATCAAGCTCACCAAGAACCCTGATTACTTCAAGAAGGGCCTGCCCTATCTCGACGGCATCGAGTTCACCATCATTCCGAATCGCTCGACGGCGATCCTCGGCTTCGTGTCGGGCAAGTTCGACATGACGTTCCCGACCGAAGTCTCGATCCCGCTGCTCAAGGACGTCAAGTCGCAGGACCCCAAGGCGGTCTGCGTGGTGGAACCGAACAACGTCTCCACCAACATCATCATCAACTCGAGCGCACCGCCGTTCGACAATCTCGATATCCGCCGCGCGCTGGCGCTGGCGCTCGACCGCAAGGCGTTCATCCAGATCATGTTCGAGGGCCAGGGCGATATCGGCGGCACCATGGAGCCGGCGCCCGACGGCCTGTGGGCGATGCCGAAAGAGATGCTGGAGCAGATCCCCGGCTACGGTCCCGACATCGAGAAGAACCGCGAGGAAGCCCGCAAGCTGATGCAGAAGGCGGGCTATGGTCCGGACAAGCATTTGCAGATCAAGGTGTCGACCCGCAACATCGCGGTATACCGCGATCCCGCGATCATCCTGATCGACCAGATCAAGAGCATCTACATCGACGCCGAGCTCGACGTCGTCGATACCGCGCAATGGTTCCCGAAGATCGCGCGCAAGGACTATTCCCTCGGCCTCAACCTCACCGGCAACGCCGTTGACGAGCCCGATCAGTCCTTCTACGAGAACTATGCCTGCGGCTCGGAGCGCAACTACACCAACTATTGCAACAAGGACATCGAGAAGCTGTTCGACCATCAGTCGGAGGAAACCAATCTCGACAAGCGCAAGAAGCTGGTCTGGGAGATCGACAAGAAGCTGCAGGAAGACGTCGCTCGCCCGATCATCTTCCATGCCCGGACCGGCACCTGCTGGAAGCCTTACGTGAAGAATGTCACGATCATGTCCAACAGCTCCTATAACGGCTATCGTTACGAAGACGTCTGGCTGGATAAGTAGTCCAAGATGCGGACGAAATAGGGAGAAGCGCGAGGGTGTTTGCCTATATCGTGCGGCGGCTGTTCCTGATGCTCGTGACCCTGTTCGGGATCTCGGTCATCATCTTCGTGCTGCTGCGGGTGGTTCCGGGCAACATCGTCGACATCCTGTTCGACGCCGCGGGCTTCGTCGATCCCGCCGACAAGGCCAATCTCGAGCGTGAGCTTGGCCTCAGCCAGCCGATCGTGATCCAGTATCTGCACTGGATCGGCGGCCTGCTGCACGGCGACCTCGGCTATTCCTATGTCTCGGAAAAACCGGCGCTGGAGGAGATCCTGCCGCGGATCCCGATCACCGCGCGGCTGGCAGGGCTGGCGCTATTGTTCTCCGCCTCGATCGGCATTCCGCTCGGCGTCATCAGCGCCGTGCACCAGGGCTCGAAGCTCGACTATGCGCTGCGCGTCGTCAGCCTCAGCGGCCTGTCGCTGCCGTCATTCTGGCTCGGCCTGTTGATCCTGATGGCCTCGGTCTCGCTGTTCGGCACCATGCCGATCTTCAATCCGAACCCGAAGACCTGGCTCGAGGCGCTGACCATCTATGCGGTTCCGGCGATGGCGGTCGGCTTCCGCAGCGCGGCGCTGACCATGCGGATCACCCGCTCCTCGATGCTGGAGATCCTGCGCCAGGACTACATCCGCACCGCGCGCGCCAAGGGCGCCTCCGAGGCCTCGGTGAACTACCACCATGCGCTGAAGAACGCGGTGCTGCCGGTCATCACCGTGATCGGCATCGAGGCCGCATTCCTGATCGGCGGCCTGATCGTCACCGAGACCGTGTTCAACATCCCCGGCATCGCCCGCTTCCTGGTCGAGGCGCTGCGCTGGCGCGACTACCCGATCGTGCAGAACCTCGTGATGTTCATCGCTGTCGTCGTCGTGGTCGTGAACTTCATCGTCGACATGCTTTACGCGGCGATCGATCCGCGCATCCGGTTTGGGGACTAACCCGATGGCGACGATCAACTTCGAGAGTGAGCTGCGACGCGCCGGGGCCAACGCCACCGGCGGCTGGGGGCGGTTCGCGTTCCTCGCGCAGCGCCATGTGCTCGGCACCATCGGCCTGATCATCATGCTGCTGTTCCTGCTGACCGCGATTTTTGCCGATCTGATCAGCCGCTACGATCCGCTCACCGTCGATTCCGCACACCGGCTGGCCGCGCCGTCCATGCTGCACTGGTTCGGCACCGATTCCTTCGGCCGCGACGTCTGGAGCCGTATCGTCCACGGCGCGCGGATCTCGCTTGCGGTCGGCATCGGCTCGACGACCTTGGGCGCCACGCTCGGCGTCATCGTGGGTCTCACCTCCGGCTATCTCTCCGGCTGGGTCGACCTCGTGTTCCAGCGGGTGACCGACATCCTGCAATCGCTGCCGCTGCTGGTGCTTGCGCTGGTCATGACCGCGGCGCTCGGCCCGTCGCTGCCGAACGTGATCCTTGCGATCGCCATTCCCCTGATCCCGACTGTTGCCCGCGTGATCCGCGCCAACACGCTGGCGCTGCGCGAGCAGCCGTTCGTGGAAGCCGCCAAATCGATCGGCATGAGCGAGGTGCGGATCGCGCTGCGCCACGTGCTGCCGAACACCATCGCTCCCTTGATCGTACTGGCCACCGCGCAGCTCGGCTCGACCATCCTGACCGAGGCGTCGCTGTCCTTCCTTGGCCTTGGCATTCCCGAGCCCTACCCGTCCTGGGGCCGCATGCTGTCGGAATCCGCCGCTGAATATGTCCGCACCGCGCCGTGGCTGGTGATCTTCCCCGGCATTGCGATCAGTCTCGCGGTGTTCGGCACCAATCTGTTCGGCGACGCGCTGCGCGACATCCTCGATCCGAGGCAGCGCGGCTGATGAGCGAGGCTGTTCCGGCAGACACGGTTCTCGACGTGAAGAACCTGCAGACGGTGTTCTTCACCAATTCGGGCCTGTTCCGCGCGGTCGACGACGTCTCCTTCTCGGTCCGCCGCGGCGAGACGCTGGCGATCGTCGGCGAATCCGGCTGCGGCAAGAGCGTCAGCGCGCTCTCGATCATGCGCCTGGTACCCGATCCGCCCGGCCGCATCGTCGGCGGCTCGGTGACGCTCGAAGGCACCGATCTCCTCAAGCTCGACGATGCCGCGATGCGCGCCGTCAGGGGCAACCGCATCTCGATGATCTTCCAGGAGCCGATGACCTCGCTCAATCCAGTGATGCGGATCGGCGACCAGATCACCGAGGCCGTGCGCCTGCATCGGAGGATGAGCAGCAAGGAGGCGTGGGCGCAGGCGGTCGACATGCTGCGGCTGGTGCGCATCCCTGAACCGGAGCGCCGCGCGCAGGAATATCCGCACCAGCTCTCCGGCGGCATGCGCCAGCGCGCCATGATCGCGATGGCGCTGGCGTGCCGGCCGGCGCTCCTGATCGCCGACGAGCCGACCACCGCGCTCGACGTCACCATTCAGGCGCAGATCCTGGCGCTGATCGTCGATCTGCAGCAGCGGCTCGGCACCGGGCTGATTCTGATCACCCATGACCTCGGCGTCGTCGCGCAGACCGCGCAACGCGTGATCGTGATGTATGCCGGCAAGAAGGTCGAGGAAGCGACCGTCGAATCTCTGTTCGAGACGCCGTTGCATCCCTACACCCGCGGGCTGATGGCTTCGATGCCGGCAGTGATCGCGCTCGGCGCGAAGACCGATGCGCGGCTGACCGAAATTCCCGGCATGGTGCCGTCGCTGACCAACCTGCCGGCGGGCTGCGCCTTCGCGCCGCGCTGCAAGCTCGCGGTCGACCGCTGTCGTCAGGAATATCCGCCGCTCGACGAGGTCAAGAGCAATCACTGGGCCGCGTGCTGGCGCGCTGGCGAATCGTCATGACCGAGCAACGCCCGCTCCTGGAGGTGACCGATCTCGTCAAGCATTACGCGGTGCGCGGCGGCGTGCTGCGCCGGCAGGTCGGCACCGTGCATGCGGTCGATGGCGTCAGCTTTTCGCTCGGCGCCGGCGAGACGCTCGGCTTGGTCGGCGAATCCGGTTGCGGCAAGTCGACGGTGGCGCGCACCGTGCTGCGGCTGGTCGAGCCGACCAGCGGCGCCATCAAGCTCGACGGCGAGGACATTGCACCGCTGAGCAAGACCGCGCTGCGGCCGTACCGCCGGTCGATGCAGATCGTGTTTCAGGACCCGTTCGCCTCGCTCAACCCGCGCATGACGGCCGGCGACATCGTCGGCGAACCCTTGAGCGTGCACGGCATCGCAACCGGCACGAAGAAGCAGGAGCGCGTCGCCGAACTGTTCCAGCAGGTCGGCCTGCGGCCCGACCAGATGAAAAACTTTCCGCACCAGTTCTCCGGCGGCCAGCGCCAGCGCATCTGCATCGCGCGTGCGCTGTCGCTCGGGCCGCGGCTGATCGTTTGCGACGAGCCGGTCTCCGCACTCGACGTCTCGATCCAGGCGCAGGTCATCAACCTCTTGATCGACCTTCAGCGCAAGCAGAATTTCTCCTACCTTTTCATCGCGCACGATCTCGCGGTCGTCGCCCATATCAGCCACCGCGTCGCGGTGATGTATCTCGGCCGCATCGTCGAGATCGCCGACAAGCACGAGCTGTTCGCCAATCCGCGCCACCCCTATACGCAAGCCTTACTCGCCTCGGTGCCGATTGCGGATCCGAAGGCGAAACGAACCGCGCCGCTGATCGACGGCGACGTGCCGAGCCCGATCAATCCGCCGCCGGGCTGCGCCTTCCACACCCGCTGCCGCTACGCGATGGATCGCTGCAAGACCGAGCGGCCGATGCTGAAGGAAGCCGGAGCCAAGCATCAGGTGGCGTGCTGGCTAAATGAAGGGACGGGGCGCGCGGAATAGTCCGCTGTCGTCCCTGCGAAAGCAGGGACCCATAACCACAAACGTTCGTTGTTGCGCCGCGCTGTGGCCCCAGCCTTTTAAATCACCGCGTCCTGTGGTTATGGGTCCCGGGTCGCGCTTCGCTTGCCCGGGACGACAGCTGTTATGCCGCCGCCTCGATCTCCACCACGATCTTCCCCGTGGTCACCTGCTCGCCTTCGGCCACGTCGATCGACGATACCGTGCCCGCGACGCCGGCGGTATGCACGTGCTCCATCTTCATCGCCTCCAGCGTCATCACCGGCTGGCCGGCCGCGACCTTGTCACCGGCCTTCACCAGCACCGCGACGACGCGGCCGTTCATGGCGGCGCGGACCTTGCCGTCGCCACCGGCGGCGGTCGCGCTCTCCGGCGGCGCGAGCGTAAGATCGCGCGCCGACAGTGTGACGCCGCGAGGTAGGATATAGAGCCGATCGCCGTCGCGCGGGAATTTGGCCTGCTCCATCCGGCCATCATGATGGAATCGGATGCTGTCCTGATCGAGCTCGTCGATCGCGAAGCTGAAGCGATCGCCATTGCGGGTGGCGAGGTAGCTGCCGTCGCGCTCGCGGACGATCTCGATTTCCTGCGCGCCGTGGCCGAGGTCGATCCGCAAGCCGAGCGGGAATGTCGCCGCCAGTGACCGTCCGCGCTGCCATGGTGGCGCATGCGGATTGGTGACATAGAGCAGCAGCGCCGCGAGCGCGAGGTCGCCGCCACGATCAGGCCGCGGCGCGAGCAGCACATCGCGGTTGTTGCCGATGAAGGCCGTGGTCGCCTCGCCCTTGGCAAAGACCGGATGGCGCAGACAGTCGATCAGGAAGCCCTGATTGGTCGTAACGCCGAAGGCCGTGACCTGCTCCAGGGCGCAGATCAGCCTGCCTCGCGCCTCGTCGCGGGTCGCGCCATGGCTGATCACCTTGGCAATCATCGAATCATAAAACCGCGGGATCTCCGAGCCGGACTGCAACGCGTGCTCGACGCGGATGCCATCCGGCATCTGCCACCGCGCCATCGTGCCGGACTGCGGCATGAAGTCGTGCCCGGCATCCTCGGAGCACAATCGCACCTCGATGGCATGGCCGGAGAAGGTGACGTCCTCCTGCCGCAAGCCAAGCGGCTCGCCGCGAGCGACGCGGAGCTGCAATTCGACCAGATCGAGCCCGGTGATCGCCTCGGTGACGGGATGCTCGACCTGCAGCCGCGTGTTCATCTCCATGAAGTAGAAATTGCCGGCGCGATCGAGCAGGAACTCCAGCGTGCCGGCGCCTTCATAACCAATCGCCTTGACCGCCTGCACAGCAACGGCGCCCATCCGCGCGCGCAGCTCCGGCGTCACCGCCGGCGACGGCGCTTCCTCGATCAGCTTCTGGTGCCGCCGCTGCACCGAGCAATCGCGTTCGCCGAGATGGACGGCGTTG
>DASVOL010000900.1:0-2412 GCA_036383375.1 Bradyrhizobium sp.
CGGCAAGCGGAACACCACGATGTCGCCGCGGTTCGGCTCCGAGCCGAAGATGCGCCCCGAGAAGATGTTCGGCGAGAACGGGATCGAATAGTGGCTATAGCCGTAGGAATATTTCGAGACGAACAGATAGTCGCCGACCAAGAGCGTCGCCTTCATCGACCCGGAGGGGATGTTGAACGGCTGGAACAGGAAGGTGCGGATGACGAGCGCGATCAGAAGAGCATGGATGACGACGCGGATGGTCTCGCCCAAGCCGCTCTCAGATTTGGTCCCGGTGGTCGCGCTCATTGCTTTTCCCAATTCCCGCAGGCCCTGATGCCCACGCGGTGGCAGAACGTTCTCTCCACGCGAAGCGTTCGACCCCCGCGTGAGGAAAATGGCCTTGATTCTGATCTTGAGGGCAAATTCCGGCCGGAACCTGGAATCCGCGTCTCGCTCGATACCCTGCGGCGTTTTAGACGGTTGTTCGCAGGGGCGCAATCAATCGCCGCCTCAAAACTTCGCAATTCATTGAAATGTCAATGATTTTTTAGTTTGCTGAAGTTTTCTGGCAAATTCCGGCGCCGCCCGCTCATCTGGCGGGAGCAACCGCCGAAATTATGACGAAGGCCTGCGCCAGCGGCCAATCGTCCGTGATCGAAAGGTCGATCTGCGCCTGCATGCCCTCGGGCGTCAGCTCCTGGAGCCGGGCCAGCGCCCCGCCGGTCAGCAGCATCGACGGCCGCCCGCCCGGCAGGTTCACCACCCCCATGTCCTTCCACCACACCCCGCGCCGGATACCGGTGCCGAGTGCCTTGGAGCAGGCCTCCTTCGCCGCGAACCGCTTGGCGTAGGTTGCGACCACCATCTTCTCGCTGTTGGCCCGGCGCAGCGCCTTGGCGCGCTCGGCATCGGTGAAGATGCGATCGAGGAATCGCTCGCCGTGGCGCTCGATCACCTTCGCAATCCGGGTGATGTCGATCAGGTCGGAGCCGATGCCGATGATCATGCGCTGACGGCGCCTTGCGCCCTGGCGCGGCCGCGGTCCATCGCCGCACGCATCTCGCGCACCGTCTCGGCGATGCCCACGAACAGCGCCTCGCCCATCATGAAGTAGCCGATGTTGAGCTCGCGGATTTCGGGCAGCGCGGAGATCGTCTCCGCCGTCTCATAATCGAGCCCGTGGCCGGCATGAACCTCGAGCCCGGCCGCCTGCGCGAGCCTGGCGCCGGCGACGATGCGCTTCCACTCGGCCTCGGCCTTGTCCTGGTGACCGTCGACCACGGCGTCGCACCAGCCGCCGGTGTGGATCTCGATCACGGGCGCCTTCAGCTGCGCGGCCATCTCGATCTGCCGGGGATCGGCGGCGATGAACAGCGAGACCCGGATGCCGGCATCATTGAGCCGCGCGATGAACGGCGCCAGCGCATTGTGCTGGCCGACCACGTCGAGGCCGCCTTCGGTGGTGAGCTCCTGGCGCCGTTCCGGCACCAGGCAAACCGCATGCGGCTTGGTGGCGAGCGAAATCCGCAGCATGTCGTCGGTCGCCGCCATCTCGAAATTCAGCGGCTTGGATATCTCGGCCTTGAGCCGCGCCATGTCCTCATCGCGGATATGACGGCGATCCTCGCGCAGATGCGCGGTGATGCCGTCGGCGCCTGCCGCGATCGCGGCAAGCGCCAGCCGCACCGGATCGGGCCGCGCGCCGCCCCGCGCATTGCGCAGGGTCGCGACGTGATCGACGTTGATACCGAGACGGAGTGGAGGAGCCTTCGACATGTCTCTAACCTGCAATTCTAGCCTGTCATGCGCAGCCATAGCTGCCCGAACGAAGGCGACGCTTCCGCTCGCCTATGCCCGCGCATGCATCCTTACCCATTGACGCGCTCGACCTTGGCAACCACGGCCTTGGCGCGCAACTGCGCGATGATAGCGCTGAGATGCTTGAGGTCATAGACCTCAAGATCGACGGTCAGCTCCGTGAAATCCGGCGACTGGCGCGACATATGGATGTTGTCGATATTGCCGTCATGCTCGGCGATCACGGTCGCGATCTGGGCGAGGCTGCCCGGCTCGTTGACATTGTGGATCAGGATGCGCGCGGGGAAGCGCTGCGGCATGGTCTCGTCGATGTCCCAGCGCACGTCGAGCCAGCGCTCCGGCTCCTCCTCGAAATCCTTCAGCGCCGGCGACTGGATCGGATAGATCGTGATCCCCTCGCCCGCCGTGACGATGCCGACGATCCGGTCGCCCGGTACGGCGCCGCCGTTCGGCGCGAACTTCACCGGCAGGTCGGAATTGATGCCGCGCACCGGGATCACCGAGGTGGCGCGCGCCGGATGCGGCGGGGTCTGCGTCTTCAGTTTGGCGGCGAGCCCCTTCTTGGCGCCGTAGCGCACCAGCCGCTCTTCCTTGTAGTCGGGATACATCGCG
>DASVOL010000901.1:0-10679 GCA_036383375.1 Bradyrhizobium sp.
CGGGCTGTTCTGGCCGGCCGCCGTGCCGGCTGGGGCCTGGCCGGTGCCGGGCTGCGTGGCGGTGCCGCCGCCCTGCACGCCGTTGAGGAGGTTGGTGAGCCCGTTCAGGCCCTGGCTCAGCCCTTGGTTCAGACCCTGGCCATTCGCCCCGAACAGGCCCTTGCCCATCTCCTTGAGCTTGGCGTAGGCGGCCTGGGGGTTGTCGAGGATGCCCTGCATCTCCGGATAGATCCGCGGGGACACCCACGGCCCTTCGATCATGACGGGGACGCCGAGGCCGACCGGATTGCCGGCGCGGCCCTGGCCTTCGGTGGTCATCACGAGCTGCGGCTCGACACGGAACCCGATCTGGCGGGTGTTGAGATCGATGGTGCCGACCCCGCTCATCTTCACCAGCGGACCGATCAGGTTGAGATCGGTGGTGACGGCCTGACCCTTGTCGAGCTTGAACGAAGCCGAGAGCTGGCTGAGATCGGTCGACAGCTCCTGGCCCTGCTGCCAGCCCGACAAGGTGCTGGTGGTGAGGTTGCGGATCATCTGCGCGACGTTGAGGCCGAGGATCTTGCCGTCCTGGAACACGACGAAGGCGGTGCCGCCGAGATTGCCGACGATGGCGCGTTCGCTCGTGCCCTGCGCCGTCAGCGCGATCTTCGCCTGCATCTTGCCGTCGAGCTTGTCGAATTCGGCGAGGCTCTTCAGCACCGGCAGCGCACGCACGCCGGCGAGATCGAGCCGCAGCGCGTAGGTTGGCGTCGCGGCCCGCGCGTCGATCGTGAGGTCGCCATTGGCGGTGCCCTCATAAGCGCCGAGCTCGGCGAGCCTCCCCTTCAGCACGCCGCTGTCGACGGATGCATCGATCGCCGCCTGCGCGAAGCGGCCGTCGCCGATCACGAGCTCCGCCGCCGAGATGCGCGCCTGCGCGTCGACGTAATTGAGCCCGCCGAGGTCGATCGACGCGTTGCTCCAGGTATTGGTGCCCAATGGCTGCGCCGCATCGGGCCGGCTCGACGTCAGCGCCACCGAGATGCGCTGGAAGTCGAGATCGAGCTTCACCAGCGGCTTGTTGCTGGCGAAGTCGACCGAGGCCCAGCCGGTGAAGCCGCCATCGCCGAGCGTGCCCGATACGCCGTTGAACATCAGCACCGTGCCGTTCAGGCGCGCTTCGGCATTCGCCTTGATCGCCGCGGGCAACAGGCCGGGCGCGTCGATGTTGAACTCGGCCGGCACGCTCGAGCGCTCCAGCGGCGCTTGCGGCGCGGTCGCGCGGATCTCGAACTTCAGCGGCTTGTCGCTGGCGCTGGCACGCCCCGTGACGACGATCTTGCGGTCGTTGCCGATGGTCGCATCGGCATTGAGCGTCTCGATCCGGTTCTCGACCCGGTCGCGCACATTGGCGAACACGATGGTGCCGCCGCTGATGCTGACATGCCGGATCGTGATGCCACCTTGGTCGGACGCCGAAGACTTCGCCGGCGGGTTATGGTCGCGGGTGCGTTCGCGCTGCAGCGGCAGGTTGATCACCGGCTTGACGATCCCAAGGTCGGTGATCTCGGGCCGGCCTGACCACAGGCTCGACAGCGTCATCTCGGCTTCGACCCGGTCGGCTGCGAACCGCGTGTTGCCCTCCCGCTCCCGCGGGTCCTGCAGCACGACGTCGCTCAGCGTCAGAGTGACGGTCGGCCAGAGACTCACTTTGGCGCCGCCATTGACGCTGAGCGTGTAGCCGGTCTCCCGCTCGACCCGCTCGGTGATGGCCGACGTGAGGAACGAGGAGGGGATCCCGACCGCGGCCACCAGCGCGACGATCACGATCACGGCAGCGATGGCGGCCCCGGCGAATTTCAGTGCTCTCATCTCGATATTCCAGGCCGGGCAGACAGGGTTCCGCCGCGGAAAGGCACGGCCGATCGCATGAGATTATCCCGCAAACGGGACCTCGCTCCAACGAGGCGAAAAATAATCCGTTACCAGCATGAACTTATGTGACCTCTCCCACACTCTTATGAGGGTGATTGTTGCTAACCGGGCGTCAGGGGACCGCTCGGATTGATTTGGAAGGCAATACAATGAGCAAACAGGCCGAATTTGCGGTCATTCTGAAAATGAACCCTATGTTCGCCGATCTCGGTGCGGACGAATTGGCGCGGCTTTCGGGCCTCTGCCACACCCAGCAGCTCGCCTCCGGCGAGGTGCTGTTCCAGAAAGGCGATCCCGGCGACGCCCTGTTTGGGGTCCGCCGCGGCCAGGTGCGCATCGAAACCGGCGCCTCCGACGGCAGCCGGCTCACACTGAACTTCATGGGATCCGGTGACCTGTTCGGCGAAGTCGCCGTGCTCGACGGTCAGGATCGCACCGCGGATGCGACCGCGGGCGAGCCGACCGAATTGTTCGTGCTGCGGCGGGAGGATTTCCTCGGCTTCCTCGAGCGCGAGCCGAAGGTTGCGGTCAGGCTGATCGAATTGCTGTGCCAGCGCATCCGCTGGCAGAGCGAGCGGATGGAAGAATCCGTGCTGCAGCCATTGCCGGTTCGCCTCGCACGCCGGCTGTGCGCGCTGGCCGAAGATTTCGGTTCCGAGGTGCACATCTCGCAGGAACAGCTCGGCATCTTCGTCGGTGCGGCGCGCGAGAGCGTCAACCGGCAACTGCAGACCTGGCGCAAGGATGGCATCGTCGACCTGCAGCGCGGGCGGATCATGCTGCACAACATGACCAAGCTGACGGCGGTCGCACGCAACGACTAAACGGATCGCATGCAACGCGCGCGCGAGGATCAGCGTCCTCTCGCGCGCCTTGCTTGCCAATGTTGACGCACTCCTGCCTAAAAGACTTGCTTGCATGGCGAGGCGGGTATCGCTTTCATCCGCCTGCCGGTCCTTGGGGTGACACCCAGCCTTGCTGGCCTCACGCCATCCACCTGCAAACCCCTGCGGTCTTTCCCGTTGACCGCAGGGGTTTTGCGTTCCGCAGGTGTGCGAGGCGAATTCGCCTACCTCATCACCACGTCGGGATTGGCCCAGCGCAGATACTGGCGCGGCGCGGCGCCGAGCTCGCGCTTGAACATTGCGGCGAATGCGCTCGGGCTGTCATAGCCGACGTCGAGCGCGACGCAGGTGACGGCTTCGCCGGCGCCGAGCCGCGCCAGCGCTTCGAGCAGCCGCACCCGCTGGCGCCAGGCTGCAAAGCTCTGTCCGGTCTCGCGACGGAACAGGCGCGTCAAGGTCCGCCGGCTGAGCTGGCTGCGATCGGCCCACTCGTCGAGCGTGAGATCGGAGCTTGGATCGACCAGCACCGCTTCGCAGATCGCGGCGAGCCGCGGATCAGGCGGCACCTGCACATGCAGCGACACTTCGGGCATCCTGCCGATCTCATCGAGCAGGAAATCGACCAGCCGGCCGTCGCGCCCTTCCGGGTCGTAACGGGTCGGCATGTGCACCGCTTCTTCCATCAGCGCTTCGACCAATGCGGAGACCCTGATCAGGCGGCAGGTTGCCGGCGCATTCCGCACGCGATCCGGCGTCACATAGATGGTCTGGATCTCGACCTCGCCCCATGCGCGTGATTGGTGGGCGACGCCGGCCGGAATCCACAGGCCGTGTCCGGGCGGCACGACGAAATGGCCGCGCTCGGTCATCATCGAGGTCACGCCTGCGGTCTGCAGGATGAACTGATCGCGTCGATGCGTGTGGCGCGCGCTGGTGCTTTCGTTCGGATAAGAGGCCGCCATCGCCGCGAGCGGCCGTTCGACCTGTTGCAATTGTCCGGCATAATGCGCGGCGGCTACGGGACCGGCTTGCTTGCGGCACACGCGCAAATCTGCGGTGTCATTTCGTCGCGCTGCGACTTTCAAGTGTCGTGAGCTCCTGATCGATCGTCGTTTTCGCAGGGTGCTCATGCATCTTCCGGGCCAGTTGGCCCGATCGCGATGGTTGTTGTCCCCATTCAGGTAGCGCGGGATACGGCGTTTGGCAACAATGCCTCACCCCGCGACATTCGCCGAAATCGAATGCCTGACGCGCGGCGACGGAGAGGTCCGATGAACAGACGCGAATTCACCAAGGCGATGCTGGCCTGCGGTGCAGCCATCCCGTTCGGCATCACGCGCGCGGCGAGCCAGACCCGCGGTGGAACGCTCAACACCATCATCCAGCCCGAGCCGCCGGTTCTGGTGACCGCGCTGAACCAGCAGCAGCCGACCCTGACGCTCGGCGGCAAGATCTATGAAGGCCTGCTGAAATATGGCGCCGACCTCAAGCCGATGCCCGGCATGGCGCAGTCCTGGGAGATCTCGCCCGACGGCCTGACCTACACATTCAAGCTGTTTCCCGGTATCACCTTCCACGACGGCAAGCCGATGACCTCCGAGGACGTGGTCTTCAGCTGCATGAAGCTGCTGGTGGAAACGCATCCGCGCGCGCGGCAGAATTTCGCCCGCGTGGCGTCGGCCGAGGCGCCCAATCCGCTCACCGTCGTGTTCAAGCTGAAGCAGCCGTTCGCGCCGTTCATTGGCTGCTTCGACTGCACCTCCGCCCCGATCGTGCCCAAGCACATCTACGACGGCACCGACTATCGCAAGAACCCGGAGAACGACAAGGCGATCGGCACCGGGCCCTTCAAGCTGAAGGAATGGGTGCGCGGCTCGCACGTCCACCTCGTCCGCCACGACGGCTACTATCTGAAGGACGAGCCTTATCTCGACGAGATCGTCTACCGCGTGATCCCGGACGCGGCGTCGCGCGCGCTCGCACTTGAAAACGGCACCGTGCAGCTGGTGCAATGGTCCGACGTCGAATTCTACGACGTGCAGCGCTTCAAGACGCAGAAGAACCTCGAATTCACCACCAAGGGCTATGAATATTTCGCGCCGCATCAGTGGCTCGAGATGAACAACCGCATCGCGCCGATGAACGACAAGCGGTTCCGGCAGGCGGTGATGCACCTGATCGATCGCGAGGCGTTCAGTAAGCGCGTCTATTTCGGCAACGCCAAGGTTGCGACCGGCCCGATCTCGTCGAAGACGCGGTTCTACGATCCGAACGTGAAGCGTTACGAGTTCTCGGTCGACAAGGCCAAGGCGCTGCTCGACGACATGGGATTGAAACCTGGCGCCAACGGCAAGCGGGCCGAGATCAAGTATATCGTGCCGCCCTATGGCGAGTCCTATCAGCGCGCCGGCGAATTCTTCCGCCAGAGCTTTGCACGGGTCGGCATCGATCTCGTGCTTGTCGGCACCGACATGGCCGGCTGGGCCGAGAAGGTCGGCAACTGGGATTACGAGATGACCCAGAATCTGCTCTACCAGCTCGGCGATCCCGCGCTCGGCGTGGCGCGCACCTACATCTCGTCGAACATCAAGAAGGGTATCCTGTTCTCGAACACGCAGGGCTACTCCAATCCCGAGGTCGACAGACTGTTCGACGAGGCCGCAATCACGCTCGATGAAGCCAAGCGCCAGGAGCTCTACAGCAAGGTGCAGCAGATCCTGGTCGAGGACGTGCCGGTGGCCTGGACGCTCGAGATCGAGTATCCCATCATCTACGACAAGGCGTTCAAGAACATCGTGACGACAGGCATCGGCTCGCACGAAACCTTCGGGTCGGTCTACAAATCGTGACCCGGCTCGGGAGCGCAGCGGCGATCGGGCTCCAGGCGATCAGCCGCATCGCCCAGCTTGTCGCCGTGATCCTCGTCATCGCGACGTTCAACTTCGTGCTGGTGCGGGCCGCACCGGGCGACCCGGCCCAGGTGATGGCCGGGCAATCCGGCGCGTCCGATCCGAAACTGCTTGATGATCTGCGCAAGGAGTACGGGCTCGACAAGCCGTATTTCGTGCAACTCGTCAGCCACCTCGGCCGCGTCGTCAGGCTCGATCTCGGCTATTCCTACCGCCAGCGCCGGCCCGTCGTCGATCTGATCCTCGAACGGCTGCCGGCGACGCTGCTGCTGACGGTGACGGCGTTCTGTCTTGCGCTCGTGATCGGCACCGCGCTCGGCGCGCTGGCGGGGCTCGCGGCCGGCAGCGTGCTCGATACGGTGTTCACCGTGCTCTCGCTCGTGCTCTATGCGACGCCGGTGTTCTGGCTCGGCCTTATGCTGGTGCTGGTGTTCTCGGTGACGCTCGGCTGGCTGCCGCCGTTCGGCTACGAGACCATCAACGTCCAGCTCTCGCCGGTCGCGCATGCGCTTGACATCATGAAGCACATGATCATGCCGGTGACGTCGCTGGCAGCGATCTACCTCGCGATCTATGCGCGTCTGATGCGTTCCTCGATCATCGAGGTGACGCAGCAGGATTTCATCAAGACGGCGCGCGCCAAGGGCCTGTCCGGAACGCGGATCGTCGTCGGCCACATGCTGCGCAATGCGCTGGTGCCGGTCGTCACCGTCGCCGGCATGCAGGCCGGCGCGCTGGTCGGCGGCGCCGTGGTGATCGAGACGGTGTTTGCCTGGCCCGGCCTCGGCCGCCTGACCTTCGAGGCCCTGCTGCAACGCGACTATCCGGTCCTGCTCGGCATCTTCCTGATCCTCTCGATCGTCGTGATCGCGCTCAACCTGTTGACCGACCTGGTCTACCGGCTGATCGATCCGCGCATGACCACGGGGGCAGCATGATGGAGACGGTGCGCGCCTTCCTGCGTCATCCCAGCGGCATGATCGGGTTTGTCCTGCTGCTCGTCGTCGTTGTCGTCGCGATCATTGCGCCGATCCTGTTTCCGGTGTCGCCCTGGGAGATGGTCGGTGCGCCGTTCACGCCGCCCGGCGAGGACGGCTTATGGCTCGGCGGCGATACGCTCGGCCGCGATGTCGCGGCCGGCGTCGCCTATGGGGCGCGGGTCTCGCTGCTGATCGGCATCGCATCGGCGCTCGCGGCGATGGCGATCGGCGTCGTGGTCGGCGCGATCTCGGGCTATTTCGGCGGCAAGGTCGATCTGGTGCTGATGCGGATGACGGAACTGTTCCAAACCATTCCGGCGTTCGTGCTGGCGATCCTGCTGGTCGCAACCTTCAATCCGTCGCTGCTGACGATCATCCTCACCATAGGTGCGGTGAGCTGGCCGCCGCTGGCGCGGCTGACGCGCGCCGAATTTCTCCGTCTCCGGCATCGTGAATTCGTCGAGGCGGCGTTGTGCCAGGGCGAGCGCACCTGGCGCATCGTGCTCGGCCACATCCTGCCGAACGCGATCTCGCCGATCCTGGTCGTGACGTCGCTGACAGTGGCGACCGCGATCCTGCTGGAAAGCGCGCTGTCCTTCATGGGGCTCGGCGATCCCAATTTGATGTCGTGGGGCTTCATGATCGGCGCGGGGCGCACCGCAATCCGCAATGCGTGGTGGATGAGCGTGTTTCCCGGCCTTGCCATCCTCGTCACCGTGCTGGCGATCAATTTGTTCGGCGAGGGCCTGTCCGATGTCCTCAACCCGCGCGTTTCGAGGCGCCGGTCATGAGCGAGGCCATGCAATCCAGCGCTCCGGTTCTCATCGTCGACGATCTCTCGATCGCGCTTCCCAAGGGCGGGGACCGGCCCTTCGCGGTCGAGAATGTGTCGTTTGAGATCAAGCCGAACGAAGTGGTCTGTCTGGTCGGCGAATCCGGCTCCGGCAAGTCGATGATCGCCCATGCTGTGCTGCAGCTGTTGCCGCGGGGCGTCGATATCGTGTCCGGCACCGTGATGGTCGCGGGGCAGGATCCGTCGAAGCTCGACGGCCGCGGCCTGCGGAATTTGCGCGGCGGCAACGCCGCGATGATCTTTCAGGAGCCGTTGTCCTCGCTCAATCCGCTCAAGCGCGTCGGCAAGCAGATCGAGGAGATGATCCTGGCTCACCAGCGGCCGATGCCGTCGATGGCGGAGGTTCGCGAGCGGGTGCAGACCTTGCTGACGCAGGTCGGGCTGCCGAACCCGCTTCTGCTGGAGAAGAGCTACCCGTTCGAACTGTCCGGCGGCCAGCGCCAGCGTGTGATGATCGCGATGGCGATGGCCAACCGGCCTGCGCTCATGATCGCGGATGAGCCGACCACCGCGCTCGATGTCACGACCCAGCGCCAGATCCTGCGCCTGATCGACGATCTCAGGCGCGAGCGCGGCATGGGCGTGCTGCTGATCACCCATGATTTCGGTGTCGTTGCCGATGTCGCCGATCGCGTCGTGGTGCTGCGCCATGGCCAAGTGGTCGAGCAAGGCACCGCAGGCGAGGTGCTGCGCAATCCGCAGGCCGCCTACACGCGCGAATTGATCGACGCGGTGCCGAAGGCGCGGCTCGCCGATATTCACGACACGATCGTGCGACCGGAGCCGTTGCTCGAAGTCGTCGGCCTGCAAAAGACCTTTCGGGTCAAGCGCGGCTGGTTGCAGCCGCCGCGCGAGGTGGTCGCCGCGGATGGCATCTCCCTGACCCTGCACGAGGGCGAGACGCTGGCCGTCGTCGGCGAATCCGGCTCCGGCAAGTCGACGCTCGGGCGCATGATCATGCGGCTGACCGAGCCGGATGCCGGCGCCATTCGCTTCGGCGGCGCCGACCTCCGGCAGCTGCGTGGGGAGGCGTTGCGCCAGGCGCGCCGGCAGCTTCAGATCGTGTTCCAGGATCCGTTTGCCAGCCTCGATCCGCGCCAGAAGGTCGGCGACGCCGTCGCGCGCGGCCCGATGGCCTACGGCACCTCGCGCGGCGAGGCGATGGTGCAGGCGCGAAAGCTGCTGGTCCGGGTCGGATTGTCGGAGGCAGCCGCCGATCGCTATCCGCACGAGTTCTCGGGCGGCCAGCGCCAGCGCATCTGCATCGCGCGGGCGCTCGCGCTCAAGCCGCGGGTCCTGATCGCCGACGAGGCGGTGTCGGCGCTCGACGTATCGGTGCAGGCCCAGGTGCTGGCGCTGCTCGCCGAACTGCGCCAGGAGATGCGGCTTGCGATGATCTTCATCACCCACGATCTGCGGATCGCCGCCGAGATCGCCGACCGCGTCATCGTCCTGCAGAAGGGGCGTATCGTCGAGGAAGGCAGCACCGCCGAAGTCTTCACCGCGCCGCGCCAAGCCTATACCCGCGACCTGCTCGATGCGATCCCGGGCCGCGATTTCTTCGACCAGCCGGGCTTTGCGGCCACATCCGATGCGCGGCATGCGGCAAGGATCGCTTCCGGCATCGACGCGGTATAGACTAACAACAAAGGGAGGTTCGCTATGGGTCACGAGGGCGCAGGCGGCAAGCCGCCGGTCAAGTCGCAGGAGGATCTTCGCGCGCATTTTGGGCAATTGAGCCCGCTTGCCGAGAAGAAGGTGCTCCACCATCTCGACAAGTTCTGCCGCGACTTCATTGCACTGTCGCCGTTCCTGGTGATCGCCTCCAGCGATGGCAAGGGCCACGCCGACGCCAGCCCGCGCGGCGATGCGCCGGGCTTCGTCTCGGTGCTCGACGACAAGACGCTGCTGATCCCGGACCGGCGCGGCAACAACCGGGTGGACACGTTCGGCAATATCATCGCTTCACCCGGGATCGGGCTGATCTTCATGGTGCCAGGCATCAACGAGACGCTGCGGATCAACGGGCGAGCCGAGATCTCGCAGGAGCCGGATCTCCTGACGCCGCTGACGGTGCAGAACGTCACCCCGATCATCGGCATCAAGGTGCATGTCGATGAGACCTACTTCCATTGCGGCAAGGCGCTGATGCGCTCGAAGCTGTGGAATCCCGCCGCGCAGGTCGAGCGCCACAGCTTCCCGACGCTGGGACGGATCATTGCCGAGCAGACCGCCGCGGTCGAGGTGGAGGTCGCCGAGAAGACGATGGAAGAGGCCTATCGCACGCGGCTGTACTGAGGGTCTACAGCTTAGCCGCTAAGCAAGTCGTATATCCTCGTCAATCGCTGTCATCGCCCGGCTCGACCGGGCGATCCAGTACGCCGCGGCCTCTCGGTCCAAGCACAGCCGTCTCTGGAATACTGGATCACCCGCATGCGCGGGTGATGACACCGAGCAAGCTGGGTGCGATTTCGGAATAATAGAAGAATACAGCTGATTTGCCCGACGAGTCAAGCGGCCATGTCGGACGCCGGCGGCGGCCGGCTACTGTGCATGGGGTTGTTTTCGATATTTTAGCAGCGCGCCCGAGCGACGGCAGGCTATCGCATCCCGCAAGCTCTCCCCGTCACCCTGAGGAGGCCGCGGAGCGGCCGTCTCGAAGGGTCGACGGCCTCCGGCCGGGCCGCGCGCCCCCAGCTCACTCCGCGGCGGGCGAGATCATGCTCGACGGTCCCGGCTTCTTCGCCTTGTCGGCCGGGTGCTCGCTCGGGGTCAGCTCGTGGTCGGCATGCGAGACCACGAGCCGCTTGCCGAAGCGCCAGATCAGGTTGCCGATATCGTCCATCACCATGAACATCGCCGGCACGAACACCAGCGACAGCACGGTCGAGAAGATCAGGCCGCCGATCACGGCGAGTGCCATCGGCGAGCGGAATTCACCACCGGCGCCAAATGCCAGGGCCGACGGCATCATGCCGGCGGCCATCGCGATCGTGGTCATCACGATCGGGCGGGCGCGCTTCATGCCGGCATCGATCATGGCGTCCTCGCGCGCCTTGCCGTCGCGGATCGCCTCCACCGCGAATTCCACCAGCATGATGGCGTTCTTGGTGACGATGCCCATCAGCATCAGGATGCCGATCCACACCGGCGTGGTGAGCTGCTTGCCGGTCAG
>DASVOL010000902.1:0-2857 GCA_036383375.1 Bradyrhizobium sp.
CCGCGGCGGCTTCCTGCCGCCGGTGCCGCTGCCGCGCCGGATGTGGGCCGGCGGCGAGCTCGAATTCTTCGACGCGTTGCGCATCGGCGACGAAGCCAAACGCAGCTCGAAGATCGCCGACGTCACGGTGAAATCGGGCTCGACCGGCACGCTGTGCTTCGTCTCGGTCAATCACGAGGTGACGACCTCGCGCGGGCTTGCGGTCCGCGAGCGGCAGGACATCGTCTATCGCGAGATGACGAGCACACAAGCCGCGGCGCCGGCCAAGGCGCCGCCGCCTGCCCCGGCCGCGCAGCATCGCGAGAGCCACGTCTCCGACCCCGTGCTGCTGTTCCGTTATTCGGCGCTGACCTTCAACGGCCATCGCATCCACTACGATCGCGACTACGTCACCAAGGTCGAGGGCTATCCGGGCCTGATCTTCCACGGCCCGCTGCAGGCATCGTTCATCGTCGAGCTCGCCGCGAAACTGCGCGGCGGCAAGCCGCCGAAGAGGCTCGCCTATCGCGGTGTGCAGCCGCTGTTCGAGGGCAGCGAGTTCTCGATCAACGCCAACGACAAGGATGGCGGCCTGGAGTTGTGGACCGCGAATGCCGAGGGCCAACCGACCATGAAGGGCACGGCGACCTGGTAGGTCGCGAACGCGAACCACATCAGAATGCGGCGGGGAACGCGGCGCTTTCATCAGCGCCTCGTATTCCGTATTGTGACCGCATTCATCCCAGGATCACGAGATCATGAGCCGCTTCTGGAGTTCGGTCGTCCACAATCTGTCGCCCTACGTGCCGGGCGAGCAGCCGAAAATCGACGGCCTGATCAAGCTCAATACCAACGAGAATCCTTATCCGCCGTCGCCGCGCGCGGTGGCAGCGATTACGGCTGCCACGGATCGGCTGCGGCTCTATCCGGACCCGCGCGCAACCGTCCTGCGCGAGGCGATCGCGGCGCGCTATGGCGTCACGGCAGACGAGGTGTTCGTCGGCAACGGCTCGGACGAGGTGCTGGCCCACACTTTCCCGGCGCTCCTGAAGCACGACGCGCCGCTGCTCTTCCCCGACATCACCTACAGCTTCTACCCGGTCTATTGCCGCCTCTATGGCGTCGGCTACGAAACTGTGCCGCTCGATACCGCGATGCGGATCAACCTTGCCGACTACCGGCGGCCGGGCAGCGCCATCCTGCTGTGCAATCCGAACGCGCCGACCGGCATCGCACTGCCGCGCGCCGCAATCGAGGCGCTGCTCACTGAACATCCCGACCGTCTCGTGGTGGTCGACGAGGCCTATGTCGATTTCGGCGCCGAAAGCGCCGTGCCGCTGGTCGCGCGCCACGACAATCTGCTAGTGATCCAGACGCTATCCAAGTCGCGCGCGCTGGCGGGATTGCGGGTCGGTTTCGCCATCGGCCAGCGCCCGCTGATTGAGGCGCTGGAGCGCGTCAAGGACAGCTTCAACTCCTATCCGCTGGATTGCTTCGCGATCGCAGGTGCCGTCGCCGCGATCGCGGACGACGAGTGGTTCGAAGAGACCCGGCAACGCATCATCGGGAGTCGCGAGGCGCTGGCTCGCGGCCTCACCGAGCTCGGCTTCGAGGTGCTGCCGTCGCATGCGAATTTCGTGTTCGCTCGCCATCCGAGCCACCGCGGCGCGGATCTCGCCGCAAAACTGCGCGAGCGCGGCGTGCTGGTGCGGCATTTCCAGAAGCCGCGGATCGAGGATTTCCTGCGGATCACGGTCGGCACGGACGATGAATGCGGTCGCCTGATCGACCTGCTGCGTCAGATGGTCTGATCCGGCACCTGCGACGACGCCGGCGACAAGGTCGTCTACTCGGCGGGCGTACACCATGTGCCGGCAACCTTGACGCCGAGGTTCGCGGTCTCCTCGCGAAACTGGGCGATCGATCGCGCATTGCAATGCGCCGCGAATCCGGCGTCATCCTGATAGACCTCGTAGATCAGGAGTTTCGAAGCGTCCTCACGGGGCACAAGCACGTCGAACTGCAGCGTGCCCGGCTCATCCCTCAGCGAGCGGGCACGGTGCGCCAGCAACAGCGGCAACACCTGATCCCGTTTGCCCGGCGCGACCTCGACGGTGGCGATGATTGCAAGCTTTGGCATGACGAATCCTCCTGTTTGACTGTTCACTCGGGCAGCGGCTTGCCGGCCTGCTCGCGGACGATGGAGTCGGCGTACCAGTCCGGCCAGTTGGCATCGTGGCCGCCGGTCCGCTTCTCGTGCTCGCCATACGCGGTCGCCGCGCGGCGGAGTGCAGCGGCAAGATCAGCAGTCGAACTGAAAGTCGTGCTGCCCGTATCGACCCGGCCCGGCAGGCGCTGCGTGACTTGCTGGAGCAGCCAGACATTGCCGTCGGGATCGCTGAACGTCGCCAGCGAGCCGTAGCTCGGCCGCTGCGGATCGGGTCCCTTGATGCGGCCCTCGGCGCCGCGATGGAACACCACGCTGACATCGGCGCCGCGCGCGACCAGATCGGCCCGCGCCGCCTCGATGTCGTTGACGATCAGGAAGCGCGGCAGCGCGGAGCCCTTGTCGAGATGGATTGAGGTCGGCGAGCCCGGCGGTGTCAATTGCAACGCCCGCGACCCATCCGCCCTGACGAAATCGGCGTCAAGCCGCCAGCCCAGATTTTCATAGAAGCGCTTGGACCGATCGATGTCGGACACCGGAATGACGACGACCTCGAGCTTCATGTCGACACCTTGCTTCGAACCCTTGCTTTCGCCACTCATGGCTCGCTCCTTGAAATGTGAAAGACCGGGCCGCAGACGCCCGTTGCACCTGGGCGATCGATAGCGCATATTACTATGAATTTCATAGTCACTTCCTGATGAAGAAAAC
>DASVOL010000903.1:0-10594 GCA_036383375.1 Bradyrhizobium sp.
ACGCGCTCGCCGATGTCGAGGATCCGGCTCGCCAGCTCGCTGGCCTTCTCCGGCGCGATGCGGGTGATCTTGGTGTAGATCGCAGCGAAGATCGTACCGATGATGCTGAGCGCGGCGGCGCCGAGATACATCACGTCGCTGTAGCGATCCATGAACGACTTGGTGTCGTCGTTGATGTATTCGGCTGCGCCCTGATGGGCGACGATGAAGGCGTCCTTGTCGGTCGCGGCCGGCTCGATCTTGGAGGCAAAGCCGTCGTCGAGCGCGAGCTCGGACTTGTTCTCATAGATGATGCGCGCGAGCTCGGCCGCCGTCGTCGTGGGCATCCAGGATTGCGCAACCAGCAGCCATTGCAGCCCGATAGTGTCGACGTCGTCGTCGGGGATCGCCGGCGAGGATGACAGCATGCCGGTCGAGACCGTCTCCTCCGAGATCGCCGGATATTTGCGCGCCAGCGCCTTGGCCTCGTCGATCGCGTTCAGGGTGAAGCCGCCGGAGCGCTTGGCATATTGCTCGTAGGTCTTGTCTTTGACGATCTTCGAAGCATGCTCGATCGCGACCACGGCGCCAAAGCCGGAGGCGAACAATTTGTCGAACGGCGTGTTTGGCGGCGCCTGCTGCACCCGCTGCGCCGCATCCGGGCTGTCGGAAATCTCCAGTGCGCTGCGGACGAAATTGACGCTGTTCTCGCCGTCGCCGACGACTGCGATCTTCTTCCTTTTCAGTTCGGTCAGCGACTTGATCTTCTTGCCGCCGGGGCTCAGCACCAGCACCAAATCATGCTCGAGGATCGCGATCGCGCGGGCGCGCGGCGGTACCCTTGCATCGGTGCGCAGGATCGCAAGCGTTGCGGCACGGCGATCGAACTGCGCCAACGCCTTGGCGTTGTCGGGGTTCGGCGCGATCTTCAGCCGCAGCCGGGACGAATTGTTCTTCAGCACGGTGGCGAGGCGGCCGGCGAACTTGGCCTCCGGCCCGTTGGCGTCGCCGACCGCAAACACCAGCGTTTCCGAATTGCGCAGCCAAAGGCGGCCGCCGACCACGGTGATCGCGCTCAAGAACAGCGTCAGCAGGGTGAAGATGATGATCTGCGCGCGGTTGCTCTTGGCGACCGGAGGGCGTGGTCGCGGCGGCGTTGGGGAAGGCGCGGGGGCTTCGGCACTCATGGCTGATCACCTGGCTCATCACCCGTCCGGGACGGCCCGTTGCCGCAACGGCGCGGCGCTGCCCGGTGAATCCGTAAATGACTATAAAAGAAAGAAAATTTCCTGTGCCGCCGACGATATACCTGCCCGGCGCGAATGCAAACCGGCCGCCCGCCGTAACCTTAATCCCGGTTCTTCTGCGCCGCGGTGCCACATGACCATCGCCACTATCGACGTCCGAACCCAGATGTGATTTTCGAGGAGCCGCAGGTGCATTCCGCCGCCGGAGATGTCATAAATGAGACAAGCTTCGCTTTGCGGAATCGTGCTGACGGCCTGACCCGGATTTCTTGCAATCACATTCATCGAAGTAAAAGGGCGTCAGCTTGTTGTTTCCTTCCATGTCATCGTCGGTGTCGGTTGGTGCCCTGGTGGGATGGATGCTGCTTCTCACCGCAAAGCACATCATCGCTGACTTCATGCTGCAGAACGCCTGGATGGCGATCGGCAAGGACCAGAAGACCGGTTGGGCCATGCCGCTGCTCGCGCATTGCCTGGTCCATCTCGCGGTCGCGCTGGCGCTGATCCTGGTGGTGGCGCCGCGGTTCTGGTACGTCGCCTTCATCGACTTCGTGATCCACATCGTCGTCGATCGCTGCAAGGGCATCTGCGCCTCGCATTTCGGCGTGACGCTGGAGTCCGGCCATCCCTGGTTCTGGACCCTGATCGGGGTCGATCAGGCGCTGCACCACCTCACCGGATTCGCGCTGTCGATCTACATGGCCGCGAACTGAGCGGCGCGCGAGCGTTTCTTCCCACATCCCATCCGTGACCACGACCCTGCGGCTTGCCGCGGGCGGATGTGATTCGCGTGCAACGGGCAAGGGTCCCCGGAGGCGACCGGAGGCCGTGGTTAACCTTTCGTTAGAGGATTGCGCGGCATCTTCCCGAACGAGGGGGATCTGCAAATGTTTTCAAGCCGCGACGCGTTCGAGAACGATGCCTGCCCAGTTGCGGACGACCTGCTCGGCCAGATGTACCGCGCCAATCCGAATGGGCTTTCGCTGCTGGTTGCCAATGTCGCGCCCGACGTCAGGGCGATGCTCGCGCTGTTCTGCTATCGCCGCAGCCATCTGCATGCACTCGCACTGGCGATTGCGTCGAGCTGCAGCGAGTGGGAGCTGGCCAATTGGGGCGGCCGTGTCGGGTCGACGCTCTACGCGTTGTCGCGTGAGCCGGCTCGCGTTGCGACCGTGTCGCATGGCGGGCGCAAGCCGATCACGCTGTCGACCAAGCCGCTGTCGAGCTTTGCACCCGTTGTCGACGACGAACTCGATGACGAGGATGTCGGCGAGACGGTGACTGTGACGGCTTAAGCGGCGCTCAATCCGGCTGCGCGCTCGGAATGAGCGGCAGCCCGTGGCGGCGCCGCGCCATCGCGCATTCCGCATCGCCCGGCAGACAGGTCCGGCACACCTCCGGCCGCACCGCATAGACCTCGCAGCGTGTGGCCTCTCCGACCCGGCCTGACAGTGCCGAGCAGCGGTCACCCTCGCAGCGCATCCCCGACTGCCGCGCGTTGACGAACTGCAGCGGGATCAGATCGAGCTGCGCGTCGTCTTCCACGGTGAAGCGCGGCCAGTTCTCCGAATAGCTGCAGCAGGCGCCGCAGGACTGACAGGGGCTCACGTCCGCCGCGTCGATCGCGTTGCCGGCCATCAGGTGTCCCTCGGTGCTTCCCACACCAGGCTGCGCCGCCAGCGCGCCCTCAGCAGGTCGCGCCGCTCCGGATACTTCTCGTCGTGATAAACAGCGGTGACCACCCGGTCGGTGCGGAAGCTGCGGAAATCCTTGCGCAGCTCGCACCAGGCGGCGAGCAGCCGCACCGCCTCGTGATAGCCGACCGCGATCGGCCAGACCGTGCGCTCAGAGTCGCGGCCATGTTCGTCGCGATAGTTGAGCGTGATCTTCTTGCCCTCGTGGATCTGGCTGCGGGTCCTCACCATGTCGATACGGTCCGGCTCCCGGTTCCAGGCGGAGCGGGCGCGGCTCGCCGGCTCCAGCACGAACGGCCGCAAGCGATCGGGCACGGTCTCGGCGATCTTGGCCATCAGGTCCTCGGCCGCGCGTGCCAGCGCCGGATCGGCGTGGCCGACCACCCATTGCGCGCCGAGCACGCAGGCCTCGATTTCGTCGGGTGTCAGCATCAAGGGCGGCAGGTCAAAACCCTTTTCCAGGATGTAGCCCATGCCGGCCTCGCCGCGGATCGGCACCCGCTGCTCGATCAGGCTTGCGATGTCGCGATAGATGGTCCGCTTCGATGTCTCGAGTTCGGCTGCGATCGCATCCGCGGTCAAAGGCTTACGGGTGCGGCGGAGCACCTGGATGATCTGAAACAGCCGGTCGGCGCGTCTCATGGCAATTCTCTTGGTCGCTCTGTTGGCAGTCGTTTTGGTAGCTGTCTTGACGAGTGTCTTGACGGGTCTCGAAGGCTCTCGGCGCGTCGGGTTTTCGCGTCCCCTGTCACTGCTGCTGACAGCATGTTGGCAGCAGGTGGGGGCTATATCAGGACAACACCTCAAGTGAAGGGAATTTGTCCATGACGAATCTTGACGAACTCGGTTTCCGGCAGGCGCAGAGCTTCGCGCTGGAACAGCTGGTCACGGTCTACTCCACCCCCGGCGACCTGCGCTGGGCCCTGGTCGCGCTGGTCGCTCAATCCATCAGCGCAGCCTGGTCCTACGGGCGGGCACGGCTGGTCAAGCGCGTTCGCGAGGCGGTTCGCCGCCTCGCGCCCGTCGGCCCGCTCGACAGTGAATGCCACTACTGCTGACACCATGCTGGCAGCAGGGGGCGGCTAGCTTCAATTCACGACCACAGGCGATCGGGAGCTTCATATGATTACGCTTTTTGGCTTTGGCACGGGCTTCGGCTTGCCGGAAATCAGCCCCTTCGTGACCAAGACCGAGGTCCAGCTCAAGATGGCCGGGCTTGAGTATCGCAAGGAAAAAGCGATGCCGCCGGCTTCTCCCAAGGGCCAGCTGCCCTTTATCGCCGATGACGGCGAGACGATCGCCGATTCGACCTTCATCCGCGCCCATATCGAGGGCAAATACGGCTTCGATTTCGACGCGCCGCTGAGCCTGCAGGCACGCGCGCAGGCCTGGGCCTTCGAGCGCATGATCGAGCATCACGTCTACTGGGCGCTGGTCGGCGCGCGCTGGGTCGACGACACCAATTTCGCCAAGGGCCCCGCACATTTCTTCGACGGCGCGCCCGATCACATGCGCGACAAGATGCGCGAGGACGCCCAGTTCCGCGTCGCCGAGAACTATCTGCTCAGCGGGCTTGGCCGTCACGGGCCCGACGAGGACGTTGATCTCGCGCTCCGCTCGCTGTTTGCGCTGTCGGTGCAACTCGGCGACAAGCCTTATTTGATGGGCAACGCCCCCTGCGGCACCGACGCC
The DNA here is from genome assembly GCA_036383375.1 of Bradyrhizobium sp. Taxonomy (GTDB): domain Bacteria; phylum Pseudomonadota; class Alphaproteobacteria; order Rhizobiales; family Xanthobacteraceae; genus Bradyrhizobium. The sequence continues at coordinate 4,613 of DASVOL010000903.1, forward strand.
ACCGCGTTCGGCGCGCTGGCGGGAATCCTGACGCCGTTCTTCGATTCGCCGCTGCGCGAGCGCACCGAAAAGTTCGACAATCTCACCGCCTATGTCGGCCGGATGATGCAGCAATATTATCCGGAGTTCGCCTGGGCGCCGTTGCAGCAGCAGGCGGCGGCTTAGCCCGCTACGACGGGAGCGGGCTCGCCCTTCAATGCGGCGAGTTCCGCCTCGAGCTCCGCGATGCGCTGGTCGCGCGAGGCCAGCGCGCTGGACACATCGGCCGCATCGAATTTCTGCGGGATGTGCTGCGGGCAGTTGCTGTCCCACGCCGCGACCTTGAACAGGATCACCTGCTCGGGCCGCGCGCGATAGCCCTGCGGCATCAGCGACCGCGTCAGCGCCGGATCGTCTTCCACCACCCGCGCCTCGCCCCAGATCTTCACCCGCTGTCGGTACGCATAGTTCATCACGAAGATATAGGCCTTCGGGTTCTCCGAGAGATTGCCCTGGGTGATGAACTGCCGATTGCCGCTGTAATCGGCGAACGCGATGGTGTGCTTGTCGAGCACCTTGATAAAGCCCTTCGGCCCGCCGCGATGCTGGATGTAGGGCTGGCCGCCGGCCGAGGCGGTGGCGAGATAGAAGCTGTTGGTATTGGCGAGGAAGGCCGCGAGGTTCTCATCGACCTCGGTCTGCCAGCCGCCATGGGCTTCGACCTCGGCATAGGTTGCGCGCGAACCCTTGCGGGTCTGGATTTCCTTCACCGCCGGGGTGAAGCCGACATCGCTCGAATAGCTGCCAGCGTCTGACATCTGAGCCTCCCGCCACGGGCGACAAAGCGGTCGTCCTCGACGCCTAACATGGGCATTTCCGGATCGTAGGCAATCTGGTGCATTGACACTTCACTGTTGCCGATTATGCAATAGTGTCATGGACCGGATCGACGCCATGCAGGCCTTCGTCGCGGTGGCGGACCTCGAGGGGTTTGCCCCCGCGGCCCGCAAGCTCGGCCTGTCGCCATCCGCCATCACCCGGCTGATCGCGGCGCTGGAGGAGCGGCTCGGCGCGCGGCTCTTGCAGCGGACCACGCGGCAGGTGACGCTGACCGACGCCGGCTCGCGCTACCTGGAGCGGGCACGGCGGATCCTCGCCGACGTCGAGGAGGCCGAGGACGCGGTCGAGAGCGAGCGCACCCGCCCCGAAGGTCGCCTCGTGATCTCGGCGCCGTTCGGCTTCGGGCGGCTGCATGTCAGTCCGGTCGTATCGGCCTATCTGAAACGCTACCCTGATGTCGGCGTCGATCTGCGGCTGTCGGACCGCCGGATCAACCTCGTCGAGGACGGCGTCGACCTCGCAGTCAGGCTCGGGCACCTGCCGGATTCGACGCTGGTGGCGCGGCATGTCGGCCAGATGCGCCGCATCGTGGTGGCGTCACACGGCTATCTCAAGCTCCGCGGCGAGCCGAAGCGGCCGGCGGACCTCACCGCCCATGACACCATCCAGTTCGGCGCGATGACCGCGACGCCGGATTGGCGCTTCATGGAGGACGGCCAGGAGATCCGCATCACGCCGACGCCGCGCTTCACCAGCAACAGTTCGGACGCCGCCATCCAGTTCGCCGAGCAGGACGGCGGGCTGACCCGGGTGATGGCCTACCAGGCCGCCGAATCGCTGAAAGCCAAGCGGGTCCGAATCGTGCTCGCCGAATTCGAGCAGCCGCCGGTGCCGATCCATGTCGTCTACCCGACATCCCGGTTGTTGTCGGCCAAGGTGCGGACCTTCATCGATCTCGTCACCGAGATCACGGACTGGCATTTCAGCTAGATCAGCGCGAACGCCCTTAGCTCACCGGCGCCTTCTTCGGCACCACGCGGAACGTGCCGCTGGCGCGCGCGATCGTCACGCCGTCGGCCTTGATCAGGCTCTGTGCGAAGCAGATCGTGCTGCCGGTCTTGATCACATCGCTCTCGATTGAGAGCCATTGCCCGACATTGGCGGAGCCGACGAAATCGACCGTGAGCGAGATCGTCACATACGAGGTGGTCCAGCCGGTGGCCTGGCCGCAGCTATAGCCCATCGCGTTGTCGGAAAGGGCTGCGATCAGCCCGCCATGGATCAGGCCGCGGCCGTTGGTGTGCGGCTTCGCCAGCCGCAGGCCGATGATGACGGACCGCTCGGTCTTCTTTGCATAGAGCGGCTCCCAGGGCTCGGTGAGCGGGCTCTTGCGGAACAGCGGCTCGAAGCCTTCGGGGATGTCTTGAGGAATGTCGGGGACGACTTGCGTATCAGTGGTCATCTGAATCTCGTGCATGGCGTTGCGTTGACGCCATTGAACGCGATGTCGACCGCGGTTTCACCGCCTACAAAGTTTTAAACGGGATTTGCGTGGGCGTTTGAAAGCGCGAACGCTGCGACCGGTCACGCCGGCAATTCGAAGCCGACCTCGCTCTCGATCTCGATCGTCTTCTGCACCGCCGGCCGCGCCATCATCTTCTCGTAATGCGCCGTGAGGTTGGGGAACGCCTCCGGCGGCAGCTTCAGCGAATTGGCGAGCCGCCAGTACAGCCGGAACAGATGGATGTCGGCGATCGAGTAGCTGCCGATCGCCCAGCCGTGACCGAGCCGGCGGTCGGCGATGCCCCAGACCGCCTTCGCGTGGTCGAGCCCGCGCGCCCTTGCCGGATGCAGCGTCGAGGCGATGAAGGACATCCACGACAGCGCCTGCGCCTCGGCCTCGATATCGTCGCGCGGCAGCAGTCCGGCTTCGGGGAATCGCCGCGCGAGATAGAACAGGATCGCCGCGACCTCGGTCAGCGGCCGGCCGCCGATCAGGAGCGTCGGGACCTTGCCTTCCGGATTGAGTGCGAGATAGCCGGGCGCTTGCATGTCGTTGCGCTTGAACGACATCGGACGGGCCTCGAAGCCGATGCCGATCTCGTGCAGGGCGATATGCACCGCCATCGAACTGGCGCCCGGTGCGAAGTAGAGGGTGAGCATGCTGGGTGCTCCTGCGTCGTATGATGCAGAAGCTGAACGCCAGCCGCTCCTGATGCAAGCGCGATCTGCGATTCCGTCACCCTGAGGTGGCCGCTTCTTCAACGGCCCTCGAAGGGTCGACGGCCCGGTCAGTGGCCGTGCACCCTTCGAGGCTCGCTCCGCTCGCACCTCAGGATGACGGGTCAACTATCGTATCGGCCGCTTAGAACGGCAGCCCCACGTAATTCTCCGACAGCGAGGTCGACGCCGCCTTCGAGCTGACGAGGTAGTCGAGCTCGGCGATCTGGATGCGCGCGGCGAATTCGCCCTCGTCGGGGAATTTGTGCAGCATCGAGGTCATCCACCAGGAGAAGCGCACCGCCTTCCAGACCCGAGCCAGCGCCCTGGCCGAATAGCCGTCGAGGCCGGCAGAGGATTTCTCGTCGTAATATTCGCGCAGCGCCTGCGACAGATAATGCACGTCGCTGGCGGCAAGGTTCAGACCCTTGGCGCCGGTCGGCGGCACGATGTGCGAGGCATCGCCGGCGAGGAACATCCGGCCGAATCGCATCGGTTCGGCGACGAAGCTGCGCAGCGGCGCGATGCTCTTTTCGATCGACGGGCCGGTGATGATCTCGTCGGCGGCTTTCTGGTCGAGGCGCCGCTTCAATTCATCCCAGAACCGCTCGTCCGACCATTGATCGACATGATCGTCGAGCGGGCACTGCACGTAGTACCGGCTGCGATGGGTCGAGCGCATCGTGCAGAGCGCAAAGCCGCGTTCGTGGTTGTTGTAGATCAGCTCCGGCGAGACCGGCGGCGTCTCCGAGAGGATGCCGAGCCAGCCGAACGGATACACCCGTTCATAGCTGGTGATCGCCGACGCCGGCACGCTGGCGCGGCTGACGCCGTGGAAGCCGTCGCAGCCGGCGATGAAATCGCAGGCGATTTCGTGGGTGACGCCATCCTTGACGTAAGCGACGCGCGGATGGTCGGTGTCGAAATCGTGCGGCGTGACGTCGGCGGCGGAGTAGATCGTGGTCAGGCCGGCTGCCTTGCGCGCGTTCATCAGGTCGAGCGTGACCTCGGTCTGGCCGTAGATGGTCACGGTCTTGCCGGTCGCCGCATGCATGTCGATGCGGTGCCGCGCCCCCCCGAACGCCAGCTCGACACCGTGATGAACCAGGCCTTCCTGGTGCAGCCGGGCGCCGGCGCCGACGCTGTCGAGCAGCGACACGGTGCCCTCCTCGAGCAGGCCGGCGCGAATCCGCCCCAGCACGTAATCCGGGGTCTGCCGCTCGAGAATGACGTTGTCTACGCCGAAAGTATGAAGTAGTTGCCCAAGCAACAGTCCGGCCGGACCTGCGCCTATGATTGCTACTTTTGTCCGCAACACCTGCTCCTCCCGATCGGATAGGCTTCCAGCCGGGCGCTTGCGCCGGGCGGCCGTCATCAACTTGCCAAGGCAACTATATCATATAACAGTTTTGGCAAGGCGGATTTGCTTGGGACCTGCGTTCGCCGCAGCGCAAGATGCCGGAGGGCCGGGTGCGACGAGGCGTCGTCCCTCGCGGATTTCGTCTTGAATATCCGCGCGAATTAGATAACATGTTAAGTAATGAGATCGGGCACCAAGCCCGTCCTGGAGAGGAGGAGAGGTGATGAGGAAGAGTTTGTTGGCGCTGCTGATGGCAGCCGCCGCCATCGTGCCGGCCGCAGGTCCTTCGCAGGCGCAGGACAAAACCGTCAATCTCAAAGTGTCGCTCTGGGTGCCACCGGCGCATCCACTGGTTCCGGCGACGCAGGCCTGGGCCGCCGACATCGAGAAGGCGTCGGGCGGCACCATCAAGGTCACCGTGTTTCCGTCCGAGCAGCTCGGCAAGGCATTCGACCATTACGACATGGCGCGCGACGGCATCGCCGACGTCACCTATGTCAATCCCGGCTATCAGCCCGGCCGCTTCCCGATCGCGGCCGCCGGCCAGCTCCCGTTCGTGTTCTCGGACGGCAAGAAGGGCACATTGGCGCTGAACGAGTGGTACCACAAATACGCGCCGACCGAGATGAAGGACACCAAGCTCTGCTTCGCCTTCATCCACGATCCGGGCGCGCTGCACGGCAAGAAGAAGATCCTGCTGCCGAGCGATCTGTCCGGTGTGAAGGTGCGCCCGGCGCAGAGCACCATCGGCGAGATGGTGAAGATGTTCGGCGGCACCAATGTGCAGGCCTCCGCGCCGGAATCGCGCGACGCGATCGAGCGCGGCGTTGCCGACGAGATCACTTTCCCCTGGGGATCGATCTTCCTGTTCGGCATCGACAAGGTGGTGAAGTACCACATGGACGTGCCGCTCTACACGACGGTGTTCACCTACAACATCAACCTCGCCAAATATAACGCGATGTCGGATGCCCAGAAGAAGGTGATCGACGACCACTGCACGCCGGAATGGGCCTCCAAGGTCACCGATCCCTGGACCGAGTTCGAAGCCAACGGCCGCACCAAGATGAAGGCGCTGCAAGGCCACGAGGTCTATCCGCTGACCGCTGAGCAGCTTGCCGAATGGAAGAAGGCGGCCAAGCCGCTGCGCGACAGCTGGGCCGAGGCCGTGAAGAAGGCCGGCGGCGATGCCGAGAAGATCGAGGCCGATCTGCAGGCCACGCTGAAGAAGTACGAGGCGGGGATCTAGCCGAACCGCCGAGGTAAATGAGGCCGTCATGCCCGGGCTTGACCCGGGCATCCACGCCCTTACCGCCCGATCGAAATGAAGTCGTGGATGGCCGGGTCAAGTCCGGCCATGACGCGGGGTAGATTTCAACAATGGCTGCCAATTCCGAAGTTTCCCAGGACGGCGCGATCACCGGTCCACCCGAGCCGGTGCGCAAGAATTTCATGGACCGCTTCATCGATTCGATCGAATGGGTGGCGGCCTTCTTCGTCGGCGTCGTCGCGCTCAACACCTTCACCGCGGTGTTCATGCGCAAGTTCTTTTCGGTGACGATCCCCGACTACTACAATTTCGG
>DASVOL010000904.1:0-2769 GCA_036383375.1 Bradyrhizobium sp.
ACATCGTGTTCGGCGAGGTCGACCGGTGATGATGTCCGCATCCGCACCGCGCGCAATGAGAGTTTGATCGATGTCCGTCCGCCGCCTTGCCCCGAAGGAATTGCAGCCCGCGAGCTTCACGTTCACGGACGAGAATCTCGCTTGGGCCAAGAAGCAGATCGAGAAATATCCGCCGGGCCGTCAGGCCTCGGCTGCGATCGCGATCCTCTGGCGCGTGCAGGAGCAGCATGACGGCTGGGTCTCGGAAGCGGCGATCCGCGCTGTCGCCGACCTGCTCGAGATGCCGCATATCCGCATGCTGGAGATCGCGACCTTCTACACCATGTTCCAGCTCTCGCCAGTCGGCAAGAAGGCGCATGTGCAGGTCTGCGGCACCACGCCGTGCCGGCTACGCGGCGCGGCCGACCTGATCGAGGTGTGCCAGCATCGCATCCACCACGATCCTTTCCAGCTGTCGAAGGACGGCAACTTCTCCTGGGAAGAGGTCGAGTGTCTCGGCGCCTGCGTGAACGCGCCGATGGTGCTGATCTGGAAGGACACCTATGAGGACCTGACCAAGGAAAGCTTTGGCAAGGTGCTCGACGGCTTTGCCGCCGGCAATCCGCCGAAGCCGGGCCCGCAGATCGACCGCCAGTTCTCGGCGCCCGCAGGCGGGCCGACGACGCTGAAGGAAACCACCTGATGCGGGGCTTTCAGGTGCAGGAAAACGAGGTGGGGAGGGGCGCTGCGATGAAGGCCTGGCGCACGATCGCCCTTCACACCGCCGTCGCGGCTGGCTTCATGTTCCTGCTGCAACGTTACGGCCTGAGCGCGACGCTGGAATCCAGCCTGTTATGGGCCATCGTGTTCGGCGGCTGTGCTGCCGGGCTCGCTTACTCCCAAGCCAATCGGTGATGTTCGGAAAGTTTTGAGCATGCTCGACGACAAGGACCGCATCTTCAAGAACCTCTACGGCCTCCATGATTGGGGCCTCGAGGGCGCGCGCCGCCGAGGCGCCTGGGATGGCACCAAGGGGATCATCGACAAGGGGCGCGACTGGATCATCAACGAGATGAAGGCGTCGGGCCTGCGCGGCCGCGGCGGTGCGGGCTTCCCGACCGGCATGAAGTGGTCCTTCATGCCCAAGGAATCCAAGGACGGCCGTCCGAGCTATCTCGTCGTCAACGCCGACGAGTCGGAGCCCGGCACCTGCAAGGACCGCGAGATCATGCGGCACGATCCGCATCTGCTGGTCGAAGGCTGCTTGCTCGCGAGCTTCGCGATGGGCGCGCATGCCTGCTACATCTATATCCGCGGCGAGTTCATCCGCGAGCGCGAGCGGCTGCAAGCGGCGATCGACCAGGCCTACGAGGCCAAGCTGGTCGGCAAGGACAACATCAACGGCTGGCCGTTCGACATCTATGTCGCCCACGGCGCCGGCGCCTATATCTGCGGCGAGGAGACCGCGCTGCTCGAGAGCCTCGAGGGCAAGAAGGGCCAGCCGCGGCTGAAGCCGCCGTTCCCGGCCAATGTCGGCCTCTATGGCTGCCCGACCACCGTCAACAACGTCGAGTCGATCGCGGTCGCGCCCGACATCCTGCGCCGCGGCGCCGCCTGGTTCGCCGCCATCGGCCGGCCGAACAATGTCGGTACCAAGCTGTTCTGTATCTCCGGCCATGTCGAGCGCCCCTGCAACGTCGAAGAGGCGATGGGGATTCCGTTCCGCGAGCTGATCGAGAAGCATTGCGGCGGCATTCGCGGCGGTTGGGACAATCTGAAGGCGGTGATCCCCGGCGGCTCGTCGGTGCGCATGGTGCCGGCCGACCAGATCATCGACACGCCGATGGATTTCGACAGCCTGAGCAAGCTGCGCTCCGGCCTCGGCACCGCGGCCGTGATCGTGATGGACAAGTCGACCGACCTGATCCGGGCGATCGCCCGCATCTCCTATTTCTACAAGCATGAGAGCTGCGGCCAGTGCACGCCGTGCCGCGAGGGTACCGGCTGGATGTGGCGGGTCTTGACCCGCATGGCCGACGGCCGCGCCCACAAGCGCGAGATCGACATGCTGCTCGAGGTCACCAAGCAGGTCGAGGGCCACACCATCTGCGCGCTCGGCGACGCAGCGGCGTGGCCGATCCAGGGGCTGATTGCGCATTTCCGTCACGAGATCGAAGAGCGCATCGATCAGTATTCGCACAAGGCCGATCTCGACGATCAGGGCGTTCGTGATCCCGTCCATATGGTCGCGGCGGAGTAGAGAAGAGACATGAGCAAGATCATCGTCGATGGCAAAGAGATCGATGTGCCGCCGGAATACACGCTGTTGCAGGCGTGCGAGGCGGCAGGCGCCGAGATTCCGCGCTTCTGCTATCACGAGCGGTTGTCGATCGCCGGCAATTGCCGGATGTGCCTTGTCGAGGTGAAGGGCGGCCCGAAGCCGGTCGCGAGCTGCGCCTGGGCCGTGCGCGACTGCCGTCCGGGCCCGAAGGGGGAGCCGCCGGAGATCTCGACCCGTTCGCCGATGGTGAAGAAGGCGCGCGAAGGCGTGATGGAATTCCTGCTGATCAACCATCCGCTGGACTGCCCGATCTGCGACCAGGGCGGCGAGTGCGATCTGCAGGATCAGGCGATGGGCTACGGCGTCGACACCAGCCGTTTCGCAGAGAACAAGCGCGCGGTCGAGGACAAGTATCTCGGCGCGCTGGTCAAGACCTCGATGAACCGCTGCATCCAGTGCACGCGTTGCGTCCGCTTCTCCGCCGAAGTCTGCGGCGCGCCGGAAATGGG
>DASVOL010000905.1:0-8764 GCA_036383375.1 Bradyrhizobium sp.
GCCGGAAATCGTCTTGCCCTGCTTGAACTGCGCGGCGATCGCGACGTCCTTGGTCGAGATCGAGCGGTGCGGCGCACCCTTGACGTGGATATTGCCGCGCCCATCAGTCTCGAGATCGGCGGCGTTGACTTCGAGCTCCTCAGCGGCCGCCTCCATCATCACGCCACGGGCCTCGCGTGCAGCGGCCATCACGGCGTTGCCGACGCGGTGGGTGCCGCGCGAGGCGAACGAGCCCATGCAGTGCGGGCCGGTGTCGGAGTCGGCAGTGTCGACATAGACGTCTTCGACCGGCACCCCGAGCGTCTCGGCACAGATCTGCCGGGTCACCGATTTCATGCCCTGGCCAAGGTCGATCGAGGACAGCGCCACGGTGAACTTGCCGCTGGGGTTGGAATGCACCAGCGCCTGGCTCGGATCGCCGCCGAGATTCATGCCGATGGGGTAGTTGACCGACGCGATGCCGCGTCCGCGATGCCGGGTCATGGTCAGCGCCTCCTGGTGCCGAAGACGGAAGAGAAGCGGGTGGCGCCATGCGACGGCGCGCTCGGCCGCGGTGGCGGAGGTGATGTTGGAGGTGAGGGAGGCGGTGGTGGTGGCTCGCGGGTCGCGGCCGGCGCCCGGTCATACGTCGTGCGCTGCTGGATCGGCGCGGCCGCCGGCGCATGCGTCTCGCGTGGCGTCAGCGTCACGGCGGCCCGGATCCCGCCACCGTCCTTGCGCGACGACATCCGCTTGAACTCCTCGCGGACCGGCCATTTGGCCTTCTCCGCGGCGACCTGCACGCATTCGATCAGCGCGGTGTTCTTGGCCTCGCGGCGGTGCGCCTTCATGTCGCCGTCGCGATACGCATTGAGGATCCTAAACTCCATCGGGTCCATGCCGACCAGATGGGCGAGCTTGTCCATCTGGCATTCGATTGCGAAATCCATCGCCGTGACGCCGAAGCCGCGCATCGCGGTCGCGGGCGTGCGGTTGGTGAAGACGCAGTAGACGTCGCCGTGAACGTTCGGGATCGTGTAGGGGCCGGGCAGATGGGCGGCGCATTTCACCGCCGCATAGCTCGACAGCCGCGTATAGGCGCCGCTGTCGAAATAGGCGCGCACCTTGCGGGCGACCACGCGGCCGTCGCGCATCACGCCATCCTTGATGTAGATGCGCTCGGCGCCGCGCGGCGGGCCGTATTGCATCTCCTCCTCGCGCCCGAACACGTAGCGTACCGGACGGCCGGTCAGCATCGCACCGAGGATGCAGAGCGGCTCGGTCAGCGTGTCGACCTTGCCGCCGAACCCGCCGCCGACCGTGCCCCCGATGAAGTGGAAGGTGTTGGAGGGCACGTCGAGGATCTTGGCGCAGGTATCGACCGAGAAGAACAGCGCCTGCGTCGAGGTATAGACGATGTAGCGGCCGTTGGTGTCGGGCGCGGCGATCGAACCGTTGGTCTCGGTCGGGGCGTGCTCAATCGGCGACATCTGGTAGCGTTGCTCCAGTACATGGTCGGCCGTGGCCAGCGCGCGGTCGGCATCGCCGAAGCGCAGCTGCTGGCGGTCATAGGTCTCGTGGTAGGTGAAGGTGTTCTTGGGGTACACCTCGTTGACGACGGGAGCGCCGGGCTTCAAGGCATCCTCGACATCGAACACCGCCGGCAGCGGCTCATAGTCGATCTTGACTTTCGCAATGGCTTCAAACGCGTCGCGCGGGCTGTCGGCGACGATGGCGACGATCGGCTCGCCCTTGTAGCGCACCTTGTCGACTGCGAGCGACGGCTCGTCGTCCTTGCCGAAATTGATCAGGCTGAGCAGCGTGTTGAGGTTGCGCGGCACGTCAGAGGCGCGGATCACGCGCCGCACGCCCTGCGACCGCTCAGCCTCCGAAGTGTCGATGCGGCGCAGCCTTGCATGAGAATGCGCGCTGCGGACCACCTTCAGGTGCAGCATGCCCTGCAGCTTGTGGTCGTCAAAATAGGGCGAGGTGCCGGTGACATGGCCGAGCATGTCCTGGCGCTGCGTGCCCTTGCCGATTTCCTTCAGATTATCGTCGCGCTCGTCGGCGAAGAGGTCCTTGCGCAATTCCAGCATGGCACAGTTCCCTTACGCGCGGGCGCGGCCGCCGGAAGCGGCTGCCAGCACGGCGTTGATGATCGGCTCATAGCCGGTGCAGCGGCAGATATTGCCGGAGATCGCCTCGACCACTTCGGCGCGGCTCGGCTGCGGATTGCGATCGAGCAACGCTTTCGCGGCCATCAGCATGCCCGGTGTACAGTAGCCGCACTGCGCGGCGAAATTGTCGGCGAAGGCGCGCTGCAGCGGATGCAGATTGGGACCGTCCTTGATGCCGTCGAGCGTCTCGACCGAGCGGCCGGCGACCGTTTCGGCCAACGTCAGGCAGGAGAGATGCAGTTCGCCGTCGATCAGCACGCTGCAGGTGCCGCAGCCACCCTGGCCGCAGCCGAATTTCGGCGTCATGTCGCCGATCAGTTCGCGTAGTGCGACCAGCAGGTTGGTGCCGCCGTCGACGAAGATCGCGACATCGCGGCCGTTGTGGCTGAATTGCAGAGGGGTCTTGGCCATCGCGATTATTCCTGACCGGACAACAGGCGCTTGAGATGGACGCCGACGATCTCGCGACGATACCAGGCGCTGGCGAGCGCATTGTCGCCGGGCGAGGTTCCTTCGACCGCCGCGACGGCGGCTGCGTTGATCGCGGAGGCGTCGAGTGCGCGGCCTTCCAGCGCGCGTTCGGCGGCGCGTGCCCGGATCGGCGTCGGGGCCATCGAACCGAGCGCGATGCGGGCGCCGACGATCCGGCTACCGTTGACCGGCAGATGCGCCGCGAGCGTGATCACCGCACCGCCCTTGGGCTTGATCCGCGCGATCTTGCGATAGCGGAAGGCATCAGGGTTGCCCGGCTTGGCAAAGGAGATCGCGAGCACCAGCGTGCCGGCCTGCCGGTCGCGCGATTGCAGGAATTCCTCAATTCCGATCTCGCGGCCACCGAGGCCGCCCTGCACCGATACCATTGCATCGAGCGCAAGCATCGCGACCGTGAAGTCGCCATAGGGCACCGGCGCGAACAGATTGCCGCCGACCGTGCCCATGTTGCGCACGGCCGGTCCGCCGATCGAGCGGGCAGGAGCGTGCAGGAAGCCGAGATCGCGCTCGGCCAGGATGCGCGCGAAGGTGACGCCGGCGCCGAGCGTGATGCGCGAGCCGGAGGCGTCGATCCGCGTCATCGCCTGATCGCTGGCGCGCACGACGGTCGAGATCGAGATGTCACCCTCGTTCAGCGCCCGCATCACCAGCGTGCCGCCGCCGAGATAACGCGCGCTGCGATCCGACGACAACGCTGCTGCTGCGTCATGGGTGCTGGTGAAGGTCTTCACCGTGACTGGCATGTTGTCCTACCCCGCTTACGCGGCCTCCTTGAGATGCCGGCGGATGGCGTCGAAGCCGGCCTGGTAGATGTCTTCCGAAACCATCTGTGTGATGCGGTCCCTGTCCTCGGTCCGCGTCGTGAACCGCGACTCCCAGTGCCAGAAGGTGCGGTCGCCGTCGGTGACCGGCAGCAGGCGGACATGCGCCACGTAGTTGAACATCGGGACCGGTGTATCGAGCAGGCAGTAGCTGAAGCTCTGCTCCAGGTCGGACAGCGCGAGCAACTGCTCGCGCAGTTCGGCGCCATCCTTCAGCTTGAAGCGCCTGACACAGCCGATCTTGTCGGACGGTTGCGCACGTTCGATGCCGCTGGTCGCCACCGCCGGGTGCCAGCGGTCATGGCCGTTGAAATCGCGCAGCACGGCCCACACCGTCTCGGTCGGTGCATCCAGGATCGTGCTTTTGACGATATGCGGCACGGCCTATCCCCCGAACGCGCGCTTCAGCGCGTCGAACCCGCCCTGGAACACACCGCCACCGATATTGTTGACCAGCTCGGTCTCGCGCTCCGGCGCGCAGTCGAACTCGGCCGTCCACTCCATGAACGTCTGGTCACCGTCGGTGACCGGCGTCAGCCGCAAGGTCGCGACGTAGTTCTCGACGCCCATCGGCGATTCCAGGATCGAGTAGGTGCAGAACATGTCGTAGTCGGACAGGCCGAGCAGCTTCTCCCTGATCCGATCGCCGTTGCGCAGGCGGAAATCCCTGACGCAGCCGATCTTGTCCGAGGGCTCACCGCCTTCGATGCGGCTTTCGGCAATCGCGGGATGCCAGTTCGGCAAGCCGTTGAAATCGCGCACCCGGGCCCAGACCCGGTCGATGCGGGCGTTGACGACAGTGGAGACGTAGACACGTGCCATTTTTCGAGCTCAGTCCTTCTTGCGCGGCGTGCGTTCGGGACGCGGCTCGCCGCCGCCTTCGGGCGCTGCCGGCTTGGCGTCGCCGCCGCTCTTGCGTGCGGAGTCCTTGATGCCCTGCATGTCGCGGGCCTCGCGGATCAGGCCGGGCATCTTGGCGAGGCTGCCGCCCTCGACGCCGATGTCCGAGAGGATCGAGTCGATCAGCGGCGCCTGAACGCGGTAACGCAGCGCCGAATCGATCACCTCGTCGGTGGCGCTGCGGCCACCGCCGCCGCCTTGGCCGTTGCCGTTGAGGCCATCGACTTGGAGGATGCGGATGCCCTCGATCTTCTCCATCGGCTTGACGCTCTCGCGCACGATGCCCTCGATCCGGTCGAGCAGCTTGCGGCGGAACAGCGAGTAGCGGGCCTGATCGGTCAGCACGTTCTCAGCCTCATTGAGCAGGCGCTGGGCCTCAGCCTCGACGGTGGCACGGACCCGTTCGGCGCCGGCCGCGATCCTGGTTTCCTCGGCCTGCTTCTCGGCGAGCAGAACCTCGACGGTCTTGCGCCGCTTGGCGATCTCGCTCTCGCGCGCGGTGACGACGCGTTCGGCCGCCTCGGTGGCGTGGACCCTCGCGTCCTCGGCGGCGGCGCGCGCCGCCGATTCCTCCAGCGACTTCTGGTGTAGCGCGATGGCCTTCTCCATCAAGGCGGTCTCGACGTCCTTCTCGCGGTTCACCTCGAGCTTGCGCAGCTCGCGTTCGCGGCCGATCCGCGCCTCGTCGAGGCCGCGGTCCGAGGCGATGCGGGCACGTTCGACCTCTTCACGCGCCGCGATCTCGGCCTCCTGCAGTGATTGATTGCGGGCGACCTCAAGCTGCTCGATCGAACGGCGCCGTTCGATCCGCGCCGCCTCCAGCGCCTGCTCGCGGGTCACATCGGTGGTCTCGACTTCCTTGCGGGCCGTGATCTCGGCCTGCTTGACCTGGCGGTCGGCATCGATCCGCTCCGAACGCTTGGCGGCGAGCGCGATCACGCGCTCCTCGTCGGCGAGCTCGATCGCGCGCTTCTGGTCGATGTTGAGCACCTCGCGGGTCCTGGAGAAGGCGATGCGCTCGCTTTCCAGCGCCAGCTCGACATCGATCCGCTGCCGTTCGATGGCGTCGCGGCGCTTCAGCTCGGCGGCCTCGATCGCCTCGGTGCGCGCAATCTCGAGCCCGCGGGTCTCGCGCTCGGCGCGGATGCGCTGCGCGGCGACCGACTTCTCCTGTGAAATGCGTGCCGCCTCGATCGCTTCGCGGGAGGCGATGTCGGCCTCCTCGATCGCGCGGGTGCGGGCGATCTCGAGTGCCCGGACATGCTCCTCCTGGGCGATCCGCGACGCCTCGGTGGCGTCGCGCGCGGTGATTCCGGCGATCTCGATCGCCTGGTTGCGCTCGATCTCGAGCTTGCGGGTGGTGTGATCGGCGGCGATGCGCTCGGCGGCCAGCGTCTTCTCTCTGACGATCCGGGCGGCCTCGACCGACTTCTGCGCCTCGATCTCGGCTTCCTGGATGGTCCGCACCTGCTGGATCTCCAGCGCGCGGGTGCGCTCGTCGGAGGAGATGCGCTCGACATTGACAATCATGGTCTGGGCGATGCGCGCCTTCTCGGTGGCCTCGCGGGCCGCGATCTCGGCTTCCTCGACGGCACGAGTGCGCTCGATCTCGCGGCGGCGGGTCTCTTCCTCATTGGCGATGCGGGCGTCGGTGACGACGCGGTCCTGCTGAATGCGGGCCTTTTCGATCGATTCGCGGGCGGCGATCTCGGCCTCTTCCACCGTGCGCATCCGCTCGATCTCGCGCTGGCGGACCTCGCGCTCCGATGCGATACGGGTGGTATCGACCGAGCGCTGGTTGGCGATCCTGGCCTTCTCGATCTCCTCGCGCGCCAGCAATTCCCGTTCTTCCACCGCGCGGGTGCGTTCGATCTCTCGGTGCCGAGTCTCGCGTTCGGAGGCGATCCGGGCTTCGGTGATGGCCTGCTCGTTGGCGATGCGGGCCTTCTCGATGGCTTCGCGCGCCGTGATCTGGGCCTGCTCGGCCTCGGTCTCGCGCAGCGCGCGTTCACGTGCCACTTCGGTGCGCTGCAGGGCGCGGCGCATTTCGATGTCGCGTTCCTGCTCGAGGCGGGCAGTCTCGCTCTCGCGCTCGATGTCGAGCGCCTGCCGTTCGGCCTCCAGGTTGCGGGAGCGGATCTTGATCATCGAATCCTGCTCGATGTCGTTGCGCAGCTTGCGCTTGGCCTCGATGTCCTCCATCAGACGCGTGAGGCCTTCGGCGTCGAAGCGGTTCGACGGGTTGAAATATTCGAGGTCGGTCTGGTCGAGATCGGTGATCGCGACCGACTCCAGTTCGAGGCCGTTTTGCGCCAGCGCTTCGGCGGCATTGGCCTTGACGCGGGCGACATAGTCGCCGCGCTGCTCGTGCATCTGCTCCATCGTCATCTCTGAAGCAACCGAGCGGATCGCGGAGATGAACTTGCCGGAGAGCAGGGTGTGCAGCTGTTCGGGTTCCATGGTGCGCCGGCCGAGCGTGGCGGCGGCGATCGAGACGGCCTCGCGGGTCGCCTGCACCCGGACATAGAAATCGGCCTCGATGTCGACGCGCATGCGGTCGCGGGTGATCACGGCATCCTGCCTGGAGCGCACGATCCCCATTGGCAGCACGTTCATGTTCACAGGCGTGTAGTCGTGGATGAACGGCAACACGAAGGCGCCGCCATTGATCACCACGCGTTCGCCGAGGAAACCGGTCCGGACGAAGGAGGTCTCCTTCGATGAGCGGTGGTAGAGCCAGTTCACCACATAGACGATGATGACGATCGCGACGATTGCGACGATGAGCCAGAGGATCAATTCACCGACCAGCATCCCCGACATCTCTTCCTCCCTTGGTCACGGCGCGTTAGCGCGCGCCGATCGCCTTGAACTTGCGAACCTGATCCGTCAGCGCCCGCTCGACCGGCAGACGCTCCATCGAGGAGGCGCCGTAGAAGCCGTGGCAGTTGCGGGTCTGCTTCATGATGAAATCGGCATCTTCGGGGTCCGCGATCGGACCGCCATGCGCGAGCACGATGATGTTCGAATTGACGCTGAGCGCGGCCTCGGCCCAGGCCTCGATGCGGGCAGGGCAGTCGGCGAGCTTTGGCGCAGTCTGCGCGCCGATCGTGCCGCCCGTGGTCAGACCCATATGGCAGACGATGATGTCGGCGCCGGCGATCGCCATCGCGGTCGCTTCCTGCTCGCTGAACACATAGGGCGTGGTCAGCATGTTCTTGTCATGCGCCTTCGCGATCATGTCGATCTCAAGCGCGTAGGACATGCCTGTTTCTTCGAGATTGGCGCGGAAGGTGCCGTCGATCAGGCCAACGGTCGGGAAGTTCTGCACCCCGGCAAAGCCGAGCGCTTTCAACTGATCGAGGAACACGTCCATGTCGCGGAACGGATCGGTGCCGTTGACGCCGGCGAGCACCGGCGTCTTGGTCACGACCGGCAGCACCTCGCCGGCCATCTCGACCACGATCGCGTTGGCGTCGCCGTAGGGCATCAGGCCGGCGAGTGAGCCGCGGCCGGCCATGCGGTAGCGACCGGAATTGTAGATCACGATCAGGTCGACGCCGCCGGCCTCCTCGCATTTTGCCGACAGCCCGGTGCCGGCGCCGCCGCCGACGATCGGCTCGCCGCGTGCGATCATGGCGTGAAACTTCTTCAGCAGCGCCGCGCGTTCAAACCTGGGCATGGGTCACCTCGCCACTCTCCGCCGGCCGCCGGCGCGTCCGAGCAGCGGACGGAACGCGCTGACGATGGCGGCGGTGAACTCGGGATCGTTGATGTTGCGCTTGATACGGATGATCTGCCGGTTGCCGGTCTGGCGCACGGTTCGCTCCAGCGCGCGAAACAGCGCGGCGTCGGCGTCGGGGTCCCAGAACGGCTGGCTGGGCGCGTCGAGCGCGGAGACGCCGCCTTCGGCCAGGAAGAAGCGCACAGGTCCGTCCATCTGGTTGAGGCGCTCGCCGATCCAGCGGCCCATGCGCTCGTTCTCTTCCGGCGTGGTCCGCATCAAGGTGACCTGCGGATTGTGGACATGGAATTTGCGCTGCCGGTAGCGTTCCGGAATGGTGTCGGGCGCGCCGAAGTTCACCATGTCCAGTGCGCCGACCGAGCCGACATAGGGTACGCGGCTACGGATGACGGCGCCGAAGCGATCGTCGGTCGCCGGGAACACGCCGCCCATCAGCAGGTCGCAGACCTCGGTCGTGGTGAGATCGATGACGCCGGCGAGCTGGCCGGACTCGACCAGCTTCTCCATCGAGCGGCCGCCGACGCCGGTGGCGTGGAAGACGAGGCACTCGAAATCATCGCGGAGGTCAGCTGCGATCTTCTGCACCGCCGGCGTGGTGACGCCGAACATGGTGATGCCGATGGCCGGAAGATGCGCGCCGGCATCGCGCG
>DASVOL010000906.1:0-1544 GCA_036383375.1 Bradyrhizobium sp.
TTGCGCGGGACTGAGGTCGCGTCAAAGCTTTGCCGCTTCCGCAAGTCCCGTAGCAATCGCGTCCCGGATCTCGCCGATCTGGTTCTCATCGATGATCAGGGGAGGCGATAGCACCAGCGTCTCGCCGAGCGCGCGGACGAAGACACCGCGGTCGAAGCAGACATCGGCGCATTTGCGCGCGCGCAGCCCGAGACTGTCCGGCGCGGATTCGATCTCGACCGCGCCGAGCAGGCCGAGGTTGCGGATGTCCCTGACATGCGGCTTGCCGCGCAGGCTGTGCAGCGCATCCTCCCACACCGGCGCGAGCTGCTTCGCGCGCTCGAACAGGCCTTCTTCCAGATAGCAATCGAGCGTCGCCAGTGCGGCGGCGCAGGCCAGCGGATGGCCGGAATAGGTATAGCCATGGGCCAGCTCCACGGCGGCTTCGGGACCTTGCGCGAGCGAATCGTAGACGGTGTCGCGCACCAGCACGCCACCCATCGGCACCGCGCCGTTGGTCATGCCCTTGGCGCAGGTGATGAGATCGGGCGTGACGCCGAGCGCCTGCGCGGCGAAGGGCGCACCGAGCCGGCCGAAGCCGGTGACCACCTCGTCGAAGATCAGCAAGATGCCATGCTTGTCGCAGGTCGCACGCAGCCGCTCGAGATAGCCGCGCGGCGGCGGCAGCACGCCGCCGGCGCCCGCGACCGGCTCGACGATGACGGCCGCGACCGTCGAGGGATCGCAGGCTGCGAGAATTCCGTCCAGCGCATCGGCGAACTCGGCGCCATGATCGGGCTGGCCGCGGCTGAAGGCGTTGCGGCCGAGATCGTGGGTGTGCGGCAGATGCGAGACGCCGGGCATCAGCACGCCGAATTGCGCTCGGTGCCAGCCGATGCCGGAGACCGACAGGCCGCCGAAGCCCATGCCGTGATAGCTGCGCTGCCGGCCGATCAGGCGCTGGCGATGGCCTTGCCCCCGTGCGCGCTGGCAGGCGAGCGCGATCTTCAGCGCGGTGTCGACCGCCTCCGACCCCGAACCGGCCAGGAAGACGTGGTTGAATCCATCCGGCGCGATCGTCATCAGGCGATTGGTGTAGTGGAAGGCAAGCGGATGGCCGAGGCCGAAGCTTGAGGCATAGTCGAGCTTGCCGGCCTGGTCGCGGATCGCTTCGACGACCTTCGGATGGCAATGTCCGGCGTTGACGCACCACAGGCCGGCGATCGCATCCAGCACGCGCCTGCCGTCCGGCGTCTCGTAGTGCATGCCGTGCGCGGCGGAGAAGAACATCGGTGCCTTCTTGAAGCGCCGGTTCTGCGTCATCGGCATCCAATAGGCTTCCAAATCGTTCGGCGGCGTGTCTAGAGCAATCATGTCGGACATGGCGAGTTTCCTGACGTTGGGATCGGCTTCGGATCGCGAGAGCTCTAAAGCGCGATGAGATCAGGTTGAATCGTCATCGCGCTTTAGATTCTTGTTTAAGCATGATCGCTTCGGAAAACGGCTTCGCACTTTTCCGGATCATGCTCTAGCTAGCGCGGCAACAGATTGGTCTTGGCGAGATC
>DASVOL010000907.1:0-2783 GCA_036383375.1 Bradyrhizobium sp.
AGGCTCGCCTGCTGCAGGCCGTAGACGTGCTGGATCAGGCCGGCGAAGAACGCCTTGTAGTCGGTCAGAACAGGGAAATCGCGGTTCTGGAACAGCGTCGCCTGCGCGACCTGGACCTGCTCGCCGGCCATGCGCCCGCCGTTGATGCCGCCACCCATCACCCAATAGACGCTGCCATGGCCATGATCGGTGCCGCGGTCGCCGTTCTCGCGGAAGGTGCGGCCGAACTCGGAGATCACGACCACGACGGTGTCGCGCCACATCGCCGGACCGATCTCCTCGGAGAAGCCGGCGAGACCCCTGCCCAGTTCGCCGAGACGGTCGGCGAGATAGCCGGTCGCCGCGCCCTGGTTGACATGGGTATCCCAGCCGCCGACGTCGACGAAGCCGAGGTTGAACTGCTCGCGCATCAGCCGGCCGATCCGCCGTGCCGACAGTTCGAAGCCGCGGGGCGACACGGCGCCGCGGTTGGCCGCCATCATCTCCTCGGAGACCGATTTGTAGACGTCGTCGCGGACCCGAAAGCCTTCCGACACCGAATTGGCGAGATCGCCTTTCGCGTACATCTCCCGGATCAGCCGCGCCTGCCGGTCGTCGACACCCGGCTTGCTGACGCTGGCGATGCCGATGTTCGGGATCTGGTTCTGGCCGCGGAAGATCAGCGGCAGCTGGTCGGTGAAGGAGATCGGCTTCACCCGCGTCAATTCGGTCGCGAGCCGGCTCATGAAGCCGGAGCGGTAGTCGCGGCTGCCGCCGACCGCCTGCCCGAGTTCGATCGTGTCCTGGGTCTCGAAATGGCTGCGCGAGAGATCGTCGCTGGTGCCGGCAAACGGAACGAATGCGATCTCGCGCTTGGCCCACAGCGGATAGATCGAGTCGCGCAATGCCGGATGCAGCCCCCATCCGGCGTCGAGCGCCAGCGCCGCATTCGGATTGCCGGCATCGGGCCGCGCCACCGCAAGCGTCGGGCGCGAGGCGTAGTAGAACTCGCTGCCGACGGGCACCACCACATTGGCCGCATCATAGGCGCCGCGCAAGAACACCACGAGCATCCGCGCGTCGGTCGCGGGCGCCGCCCAGACCCGGCCGGCAAGGGTGAGCGAGGCGGAAGCGGCGAAGGCCTTGAGCAGTTCACGGCGGTCCATTGGCGAACCTCCCTTTCAGTGCATGAACTCGGGTGACGACAGAAACAGCGTGTTCCAGTCCTGCGGCGAGACGGCCTGGTCGAGCGCGGCGAGCGTGGTCGGGCTCAGCGTCTGCCTGATGTTGCTGAAATAGAGCCCGTTCATGACCAGCGGAAACGCCGGCTGGTCGACCGCGTTGGGCTCGTTCGGCTTGAACAGCCCGGCCGATCCCGAGCCGATCGCGCGCGCGATCTCGAAACGCAGCATCATCTGCCCGGGACCGTTCCAGGCCGCCGACAGCATCGAATAGCCGTCGGGCGTCTCGTGATTGAACAGGCCCTCGGACAGGCGGTTGAGCCAGCCCTGGATCGGCAGCGTGTTGAGGACGACCTTGTTGTCGTAGGCGAGCCGCACCGACGACATCACGTAGAGCATCGGGTCCTTGAACTTGGCGCCGCCCTTCAGGCTGGCGGCGAATTCCGGCGCATGAACCAGCGTCGCCATCACAGCGGCGATATCGCCGTCGGTCTTCTGGAAGGTCTGGGCCATCTGTTGCACCAGCGCGGCCGGCGGATTGTCCGACACGAAATAGGTCGCAAGTTGCTTTGCGATGTGGGTCGCGGTCGCGGGATGACGGCAGAGGATGTCGAGGGCCTCGTCGACCTCGGCGAGGCCGCGGCCCTTGATCTGATGGCCAAGGAAGGTCTTGTCGCCGAAATCGTGGCGCGCCGGATTGAACTCGAAGGCGCCCTCGCGGACCAGTTGGGATTGCTGCTCGGGCTTCAGCTTCGGATCCTCCGACTTGAAGTCGATGCCGACGCCGGTGAGGATCCGCGCCAGCGCCTCGACATCGGCCTGGGTGTAGCCGGAGCCGACGCCCATGGTGTGCAGCTCCATGATCTCGCGGGCGTAGTTCTCATTGAGATGGCCGGCGGCGTTGTCGGCATTGTCGAGGTAACGCAGCATCACCGGATGATGCAGCGTCGCCGACAGCAGAGTGCGGAATTTGCCGAGCGCGTTGGCGCGGATCGCGCGATCCTCGTAGTCGCCGACCAGCACGCGGATGTTGGCCTTGTACTGGTGGACGTTGAAGTGGTTGAACCAGAACCAGGTCAGGCGTTCGCGCAACTGATCCGGCGCGTAGAGCGCGTGCAGGATGGTGCGGGCCGCGGCCTGCCTGGCGCGGTCGTTCATGGCCTGCTGATAGACCTGCTGCGCCGCCTTCTTCTGCTCCGGATCGGCGACCTGGTTGGCGGATTTGCCCTGCTGGTCGAACGAGGCCGCGATGTCGAACGGGAAGCGATGCACGTCCGGCATCGCCTCGATCTGCTTCTGGACGGCGGCAGGCAATGCGGTGTTGGCCGGATGCAGCTGCTCCTGCAACCAGCGTTCGGTGCCGACCTCGCGCAGATGCGCCGCGCTCGAGGCGCTGACGCCCCAGGTCAGGCGGTCGAGCAGCGCGATGTCCTGCGCCGCGAGTTCGGCCGCCCGCGCCGGCTGGTGGAACGCCACCAGCCCCGCGATCGTGCCGATCATCAGTTTCGCTACAGTCCGCGATCCGAGTGTGGCCGTGATGCTCATCAAAGCTGACCTGCCCGGTTCATGGTGTCATGCCCTCAGTGTTTGCATTTGCCGGGAGGACATGCCGGCGCGGCGGCT
>DASVOL010000908.1:0-14232 GCA_036383375.1 Bradyrhizobium sp.
TGCGGAAAATTGCGAGCAAAACGAGAGGCTTGCCATGCCTTTTCGTTCGACTACCATTGTCGCCAGAAAAGCAACGGAAATAAGGGAAAACCCCATGTCTTCAGGCGCCATGCCTTCGCAGACCTACCGCGTCTCGGCCTACAACACCTCGAAACTGTCGGAGAACAAGATCCACGACGACACGGTGGCGCGGAAGTTCGGCTTTTCCGGCGGTCTGGTGCCCGGCGTCGACGTGATGGCCTACATGATGCACCTGCCGGTCGAGAAATGGGGCCGCGATTTCCTGGAACGCGGCCTGATCGAGGCGCGTTTCGTGAAGCCGGTCTATGACGGCGAGATCGCGGAATTGACCGGACGGGAGACCGGCAATGGGCTCACGATCGAGCTCACCAGCCGCGGCGAGCTCTGCGCCACCGGCACCGCGTCGCTGCCGGCGTCAGCGCCGAAATTCGTGCTCGACAACTACAAGCAGGTCGCGGCGGTTGCCGAGCGCAAGCCGGTCAGCGCGTCGTCCTATGAAGAGGGCAAATGGCTCGGCGTGATCCCGCGCGACTGGTCCGGCGATGCCGCGAAGGAATATCTCGCCGACATCCGGGAGACCGACCCGATCTACTTGCGCGAAGGTCTCGGCCATCCCGGCCTGCTGCCGCGGGTGATGAACAAGGTCCTGGTCGACAATGCGATCCTCGGGCCCTGGATTCATGTCGGCACCCGCATGCAGCTGTTGTCGGCCGGCAAGATCGGCGACGAGCTGACCGCGCGCGCCAAGGTCACCGGCAATTACGACAAGAAGGGCCACCGCTTCGTCGAGCTCGACGCGCTGGTGCTCGGCAACGGCATCCCGCTCGCGCATTGCTGGCACATCGCGATCACCCAACCGCGCGAGCAGGCGGCGGCGTAGATGTCGGTCATCATCGACTATTATCTATCGCTCAACTCGCCCTGGACGTTTATGGGCAGCGCACCGTTTGCCGAGATCGCGCGACGCCATGGCGCGACCGTTAACGCCAAGCCCTGCAAGTTCGGTCCGATCTTCGAGCAGACTGGTGGCCTGCCGCTGCCAAAGCGCTCGCCGCAACGGCAGGCCTATCGGCTAGTCGAGCTGAGGCGCTGGCGCGAGGTGAGGGGCATTCCGCTCAACATCGAGCCCAAGCATTTTCCGAGCGATGACCTTGCGGCGGTGCGTCTCGTCATCGCTGCCGCCCTGCAGGGCAAGGACGCCCATCGCCTTTCGCTGGAGTTCGGCCGCGCCATCTGGGAGCGCGAGGAGGCGCTGTCCGACGCCGATGTCATGTCGGCCGCCGCGCAACGCGCCGGCCTGGACTCTGCGGCCTTGCGCGCAGGCGCTCCGTCGGATGCCGAGCTCGACCGGCTCTACGAGCAGAACACCCAGGATGCGCTGAAAGCCGGCGTGTTCGGCGCGCCGAGCTACGTGCTGCCGTCCGGCGAGATTTTCTGGGGGCAGGACCGTCTGGAGTTTCTGGAACGCGCATTGAAGACGTTGGCTTGATCGGACCTGAACGGGCGGCGGCGCAGGCAGGCGCAAGGACGCCGAGCACCAACGGATGTCATACCCCGCGCTTGCGGGGTATCCGGTACGCCGCGGTCTCTCGGTTCTATCGCTGACGTCTCTGGAATACTGGATCGCCCGCTTTTGCGGGCGATGACAGCTGTGCTTGTGGTTACGGCAAGGCGGCCCTTACGCCGCCTTCGCCTTGGCGTCCTGGATCGCGCGCCAGACGCGTTCGGGCGTCAGCGGCATGTTGATGTGCTTGATGCCGTATTCCGACAGCGCGTCCACCACCGCGTTGACGATGCAAACCAGGCTGCCGGCGCAGCCGGCTTCGCCGCAGCCCTTGGTGCCGAGCGGGTTGGACTTCGCGGGCGAAGGATGATCGCCGACCAGCATCGACGGGACGTCGCCGGCGCGCGGCAGCGCGTAGTCCATGAAGGAGCCGGTGATCGGTTGGCCCGAGCCGTCGTAACTGACTTCCTCCATCAGCGCCTGGCCGATGCCTTGCGCGACGCCGCCGTGCAACTGGCCGGCGACGATCATCGGATTGACCACGGTGCCGAAATCGTTGACCGCCGCGTAACGCACGATCCGCGTCACGCCGGTGTCGGGATCGATCTCGACCTCGGCGACATGGCAGCCGTTCGGGAAGGTCGACGCCGTCTCCTTGGTGGCGTGATCGACGTCGAGCGTCTCGGGCGTGCCCTCGGGCATCTTGCTGTCGCGCATGCGCTCGGCGAGCTCCATGATGCCGATCGAGCGGTCGGTGCCGGCGATGGTGAAGCGGCCCTGGCCGAATTCGATGTCGGCCTCGGAGGCCTCCAGCATATGCGCGGCCGCCTTCTTGCCCTTCTCCACGACGAGCGCGGACGCCTCGACGATCGCTTGGCCAGTCGCGGTGATCGAGCGCGAGCCGCCGGTGCCGTTGCCGAAGCGGACCAGATCGCTGTCGCCCTGTTCGAGCGTGATCTTCTCGAAGGGAACGCCGAGCTGCTCGGACAGCACCTGCGCGAACGGCGTGGCGTGGCCCTGGCCGTAGTCCAGCGTGCCGGTGGTCAGCTTCACCGAACCATCAGGCTCGAAGGTGATCTTGCCGAGCTCGCCAGACGGCGGCGCGGTGACCTCGAGATAGGAGCCGACGGCGATGCCGCGCAGCTTGCCGCTCTTCCTGCTCTCCTTCTTGCGCTTGGCGAAGTTCTCATAGTCGGAGATCTCCAGCGCCTTCTGGAACACGCCGGCGAAATCGCCGCTGTCGTAGGTCACGCCGGAGGCCGCCGGGAACGGCAGCTGCGACGGCTTGATGAAGTTGCGCTTGCGCAAGGTGAAGCGGTTGATGCCCATCTCGTCGGCAGCGGCGTCGATCAGCCGCTCCATGTAGTAATTGGCCTCGGGCCGGCCGGCGCCGCGATAGGCGCCCATCAGCGTGGTGTTGGTCAGAACCGTCTTGATGTCGACGCCGAGCAGCGGCGTGCGGTAGACGCTGGCGAGGTTCTTGCCTGTGTTGAGCGACAGCGGGCCCGGCGCGACGCCGGTGATGTAGGCGCCGAGATTGCCGTAACCGGAGAGCCGCACCGCGAGGAACTTGCCGTCGGCATCGAGCGCAAGCTCGGCATGGATCAGCTGCGCGCGGCCCTGGCTGTCCGACAGGAAGCTGGTCGAGCGCTCGTCCAGCCACTTCACGGGACGGCCGAGCTCGCGCGCCGCGTGCGCGATGCAGGTGTATTCGGGATAGTTGAGGTTCTTCATCCCGAACGAGCCGCCGACATTGCCGGTGAGGATGCGGACCTTGTCGGCGGGCACGTTGAGCAACCGCGCCAGGATCGCCTTGTTGCCGGAGACGCCCTGGGTCGGCACCTGCAGCGTGAAGCGTTCGGTCTTGTTGTCGTAATGCGCGAGCGCGACGCGCGGCTCCATCGAGACTACGGCGACGCGGGTGTTGACGATGTCGAGTTTTGTGACGTGCGCGGCGGCGGCGAACGCCGCCTCGATCCTGGCGGTGTCGCCATAATGATAATCGAGCGCGACGTTATCGGGGATGTTGTCATAGAGCTGCGGCGCGCCGGGCTTGGTCGCTTCGGCTGCGTCGGTCACCGCCGGCAGCGGCTCGATATCGACCTCGACGGCCTCAGCCGCATCGCGAGCCTGTGCCGCGGTCTCCGCGACCACGAAGGCGACGGGATCGCCGACGAAGCGCACCTTGTCGGTCACGAGCGCCGGGCGGTTGGTCTGCTTGAGCGGCGAGCCGTCGCGGTTCTTCAGCGGCAGGCCGCAGGTGAAGGGGTTGTAGCCAGCGGCCGCAAGGTCCGCGCCGGTCCAGACGCCGAGCACGCCCGGCATCGCCTTGGCGGCTTCCGTGTCGATCCCCTTGATGATCCCATGGGCATGGGAGGAGCGAACCATCCAGCAATAAGCCTGGCCGGGCAGGGAGAAATCGTCGGTGTATTTGCCCTTGCCGCGCACCAGGGTGTCGTCCTCCTTTCGTCGAACGGGCTGTCCGACACCGTATTTTTGCAGTGCGATAGCGTTTTCGAGAGAGGCGGGCGGCGTATGATCTTGCATCGAAAATGACCTGAAATGCCCGGATTTGCTGGAGTTTGGGGGCGAAGACGAGATAACGCACGCCCCCCTTAACGACAACGCCCGATTGGGCATGGACCCAATGTGAACGGAGTTTGCGCAGGGCTTTGACGCTGCTAAAGTTTCCGTGAGCGGATAATTATTCGGCAGGCCCCGAGAATCCCCCTGGATTGCCCTTGGGGTCCTGCGGAAAGACAGTGTTTTGATGAATGACTATGTGCGGCTTTGTGACGGCCCTCCGGCCGGCGAAGCCCCGTCAGGGCTGATTGCGGCGGCCGCGGAAAGCGGTGTCTACGCCGCGCTCGACCTCGGCACCAACAATTGCCGGCTGTTGATCGCCTGTCCCACCGGCGACGGGTTCCGCGTGGTCGACTCGTTCTCGCGGATCATCCGGCTCGGCGAGGGCATCGCCGCGACCGGCTCGATCAGCGAGGCTGCGATCGAGCGGGCGATTGCCGCGCTCGCCATTTGCAGCGACAAGATCCGCTACCGCAAGGCCCGCCGGCTGCGGCTGATCGCCACCGAGGCTTGCCGCGCTGCCGGCAATGCCGAAAGCTTTCGCGCACGCGTCGCGGCCGAGACCGGCATCGAGCTCGAGGTGATCGATCGCGAGACCGAGGCGACGCTCGCCGTGATCGGCTGCTCGCCGCTGCTCGATCCGAAGGGGCGGGGCGCCATCCTGTTCGACATCGGCGGCGGCTCGACCGAGCTGGTGCGGATCGAGCGCGATCCCGATGCGCCCGATGCGCCGCCGCGCATCAAGGCGTGGATGTCGATCCCGCTCGGTGTCGTCACGCTCGCCGAACATTTCGGCGGCAAGAACGTCACCAGGGACATGTATGCGCGCATGATCGAGGAGGTCGCCCGCCACGTCGCGCCGTTCGCGGCCGAGCACGGCAAGGACCTGCGCGACATGCACATGCTCGGCACCTCGGGCACCGTGACCACGCTCGCCGGCGTGTTCCTCAATCTGTCACGCTACGATCGCCGCCGCATCGACGGCATCTGGATGAACGACGGCGACGTGTCAGCGACGATCCAGAAGCTGCTCGGCATGAGCTACGAGGCGCGCGTCAACAACAACTGCATCAGCGTCGAGCGGGCCGACCTCGTGCTCGCCGGCTGCGCCATCCTCGATGCGATCCGCAACGCGTTCCCGATGCCGCGGCTCCGCGTCGCCGACCGCGGCCTGCGCGAGGGCATGCTGGTCGAGATGATGCGCGAGGACGGCGCGCTGCGGGCGTGCTAGAACACGCCCAGTCACAGCAATCCAAGAAAGATCATGGCGAAAGACACCACCGGGCGGCTGCACGTCACGGTCAAGAGCGGCGGCAAGCGCAAACTGTCGTCAAAACTCTGGCTCGAGCGCCAGCTCAACGATCCCTACGTCGCCAAGGCCAAGGCGATGGGCTATCGCTCGCGCGCAGCGTTCAAGCTGCTCGAGATCGATGACAAATATCGCCTGCTCAAGCCGGGCATGACCGTCGTCGACCTCGGCGCTGCGCCCGGCGGCTGGAGCCAGATCGCGGCGAAGCGCACCGGTGCCGCCGACGGCAAGGGCAAGGTGGTCGCGATCGATTTGCTCGAGATGGGCGAGATCCCCGGCGTCACCTTCGCGCAGCTCGACTTCCTAGACCATGACGCGCCCGAAAAACTGATCGCGATGATGGGCGGCCGCGCCGATTTCGTGATGTCCGACATGGCCGCCAACACCACGGGCCATCGCAAGACCGATCAGCTGCGCATCATCGGCCTGGTCGAGACCGCCGCGCATTTTGCCGGCGAGGTGCTCAATCCCGGTGGGACGTTCCTGGCGAAAGTGTTCCAGAGCGGCGCCGACGCCGAGCTGGTCGGGCAGCTGAAGCGCGATTTCGCCAGCGTGCGTCACGTCAAGCCGTCCGCCAGCCGGCAGGATTCCTCCGAGCGCTACGTGCTGGCGACGGGATTTCGTGGACAGGTGAGCGAGCGGTAGTGCAATCCCGGCGCAATTTGTCCCGTCACCCTGAGGAGGCCGCGTAGCGGCCGTCTCGAAGGGTCGACGGCCCGACTATGGCCGTGCATCCTTCGAGGCTCGCTACGCTCGCACCTCAGGATGACGGTGATAGAGCGAGCGGCGCAACAACGATGGCCGGGAGCCGACTCTAACCCAGCCGCTGATCCCGCGCGTTCTGGGTGTCCTCGGTCGCGACCTTGACGGCTTCGGCAGCGGCGCGCTTTTCGGCGCCCTTGCGGCTCGAGATGTCGATCGCCTTGCGGCCGGCGATTTCGTTGCCGGCGTCAGCCGGCATTTGCCAGAAGAACCAGGCGGACGCCGCCGAGATCAGCGACACCACGATGAACGCCGGTCCGAACACGTCGGCGGACAGCTCGGTCTGGTGATGCAGCGCCAGCGTGGTTTCGACGGAGAACGCGCCGACCGCGACACCCGCGGACACTGCGAGCTGCTGGTTGACGCTGACGAGGGTGGTGGCGCGGCTCATCTGCGGCGCCTCGACCTCGGCGTAGGCCACGGTGTTGATCGCGGTGAATTGCAGCGAACGGAAGAAGCCGCCGACCACCAGGATCGTGAAGATCAGCATCAGCGGCGTCGAGATCGTGAACAGGGCGCAGGCGGCGAGGAAGGCCGAGCTGACCACCGCATTGACAGTCATCATGTTGCGGAAGCCGAAGGCCTTGATGATGCGCGCCGCCAGCGTCTTCATGCCCATGGCGCCGACCGCGGAGGCAAACGTGACAAGACCGGACTGGAACGGCGACAGGCCGAAGCCGACCTGCATCAGCAGCGGCAGCAGGAACGGCAACGCGCCGATGCCGAGCCGGAACATGAAGCCGCCGACGATCGAGGCCCGCATGGTCGGCAGCCGCAGCAGCCCGAAATCGAGCACCGGCGAGCCGGTGCGCCGGGCGTGGATGAGGTAGAGCGTCATCGACACCGTGCCGACCCCGACCAGGCCGGCGACGATCGGCCATGGCAACAGGTTGAGGCCGGCGACCGAAAGCCCGAAGGCGATGCCGGCAAGGCCGATGCCGGCGAGCACCAGTCCCACGAGGTCGAAACGTTCAGGATCCTCGCTCTTGATCGGGTCGATATATTTCAGCGCCAGGAAGATGCCGAGCAGCCCGATCGGGATGTTGATCAGGAAGATCCAGTGCCAAGAGAAGTAGGTGGTGATGAAGCCGCCGAGCGGCGGCCCGATCACCGGGCCGATCAGCGCCGGCACCGTCACCCAGGCCATCGCGTTGACCAGCGCGCTCTTGTCGACCGAGCGCAGCAGCACCAGCCGCCCGACCGGGGTCATCATCGCTCCGCCGAGGCCTTGCAGGATGCGGGCGAACACGAAATCGGTCACCGAGGAGGACAGCGCGCAGCCGATCGAGCCCAGCATGAACACGGCAACCGCGCCGGCAAATACGATGCGGGCGCCGAAGCGGTCCGCGGTCCAGCCGCTGGCCGGGATGAACACCGCGAGCGACAGCAGATAGGACGTGATCGCAAGTTTCAGCGTCAGGGGGCTGGTGCCGATATCGGCGGCGATCGCCGGCAGCGAGGTCGCGATGACCGTGGAGTCCATGTTTTCCATGAACAGGGCGGTAGCCACGATGAGCGGGATCAGGCGTTGTTTGTTCATCAAAATAGGACAGCCGTGCTGAAAAAGGCGGGCGAGGGGGCCATATCATCCTGCTCCGGACCACGCTATTGCGGAACCGGGCAAACGCCCTAAATCCAGCGTGACGCTGCTATGCATCCGCCAGCGTTAGGGGTCCAAGCCGTGATTTACGTCCTTGCCGCTCTGCTGCCGCCGATCGGGCTGCTCCTGAACGGACAGCCGTTTTCGGCCATCTTCAATCTGGTCCTGATCGTGTTTTGCGCGATTTTCGGCCTGTTTTTCCACGTCTTGCTGCTGGTGCCGTCGGCCCATGCGGTCATCGCGGTCCACATGAAGCGCGAGGATCGGCGCCACCGCGAGGTGGTCGAGGCGATCCGCCGGCACGGGCCACCGCAGGGATATCGCTGAGCAGGCCAAGAGGGCCCCCGAACCGGCCCGTAAAAAGCCTGTGCATGGCTGGCAAACACTTTGATTCGTCATGCCGCCATGCTATCGACCAGCGTCAACCCCACCGATGGGCGCCGATTCGACGGTGACGCAGCGAGCGTCGCCGCAGGCGGCGTTCATCCGCAAGACCCTCGCGGCTGCGGCCGCAGATAAGGAGTTGGCAATGGCCACGGGATTTCAGGCTATCCGCGAAGCCTACACGTTCGACGATGTGCTTCTGAAGCCCGGTCTGTCCGACGTTCTTCCCTCGGAAGTCGATATTCGCTCGCGGGTTACCCGCGCGATCCAGCTCAACATCCCGATCATGGCGTCCGCGATGGACACCGTCACCGAGGCGCGCATGGCGATCGCGATGGCGCAGGCCGGCGGCCTCGGCGTCATCCATCGCAATTTCGATCCCGAAGGTCAGGCCGCCCAGGTGCGGCAGGTCAAGAAATTCGAATCCGGCATGGTGGTCAACCCGCTGACCATCGGCCCCGAGGCCACGCTGGCCGACGCGCTGGCGCTGATGAAGGAAAACGGCATTTCCGGCATTCCGGTCGTCACCGGTAGCGCCAAGAACGTCCCCGGCAAGCTGGTCGGCATCCTGACCAACCGCGACGTGCGCTTTGCCAGCGATCCCCGGCAGAAGGTCTCGGAGTTGATGACGCACGAGAACCTCGTCACGGTGCGCGAGGGCGTCAGCCAGGACGAGGCGAAGCGGATGCTGCACCAGCATCGCATCGAGAAGCTGCTCGTCGTCGACGACCAATATCGCTGCGTCGGCCTGATCACCGTGAAGGACATCGAGAAGGCGGTCGCTCATCCGCTGGCCTGCAAGGACGCGCAGGGCCGGCTTCGCGTCGCTGCCGCCACCACGGTCGGCGAGACCGGCTATGAGCGCACCGAACGCCTGATCGATGCCGGCGTCGACGTCGTCGTGGTCGACACCGCGCATGGCCACTCGCGCCACGTACTCAACGCCGTCAACCGCATCAAGCGGCTCTCCAACGCCGTGCAGGTCGTCGCCGGCAACGTCGCGACCGAGGGCGGCGCGCAGGCGCTGATCGATGCGGGCGCCGACTGCATCAAGGTCGGCATCGGCCCGGGCTCGATCTGCACCACGCGCATCGTCGCCGGCGTCGGCGTGCCGCAGCTCACCGCGATCATGGATGCGGTGGCGGCGGCGAAGAAGGCCGATGTCCCTGTGATCGCCGACGGCGGCATCAAATATTCCGGCGACCTCGCCAAGGCGCTCGCCGCCGGCGCCGACATCGCGATGGTCGGCTCGCTGCTCGCCGGCACCGACGAGACGCCCGGCGAAGTGTTCCTGTGGCAGGGCCGCTCCTACAAGGCCTATCGCGGCATGGGCTCGGTCGGCGCGATGGCGCGCGGCTCGGCCGACCGCTACTTCCAGCAGGATATCAAGGACACGCTGAAGCTGGTGCCCGAGGGCATCGAGGGCCAGGTGCCGTACAAGGGCCCGGTCGGCAACGTGATGCATCAGCTCGCCGGCGGCCTGCGCGCGGCGATGGGCTATGTCGGCGCGAAGGACATCAAGGATTTCCACGACAAGGCCGAGTTCGTCCGCATCACCGGCGCCGGCCTGCGCGAAAGCCACGTCCACGACGTTACCATCACGCGCGAAGCCCCGAACTATCCGGGCGGGGTGTAAGCCTCTCCCCACGTCATTCCGGGCTCTGCTTCGCGAGCCCCGGAATGACGTTTTCAGAAGTCGGCGCCAGCGCCGTTCCGAAATGACGGCCGTCATTTCAAACAACATTTCAAACAAGCGCGCGCGAAAGAGCAAATCCATCTCCCTTGCGGGGAGCTGGATTGCATGACTACGTGTGCGCCACGAACCAATCACCTTAAGAGGAAATCCAAATGTCCCAAGGAAAGCGCATCGTTCTTGCCTCGCGCCCGCATGGCGAGCCCACGCCGGCCAATTTCAGGCTCGAGGACTACACGCCGCCGACACCAGGCGCGGGCGAAGTGCTGCTGCGCACCATCTGGCTGTCGCTCGATCCCTATATGCGCGGCCGCATGGCCGACGGTCCGTCCTATGCCGCGCCGGTGCCGGTCGGCGGGGTGATGGAAGGCGGTACGGTGAGCGAGGTGATCGCTTCCAATAATCCGGCCTTTGCCAAGGGCGATATCGTGCTGTCGCGCGCGGGCTGGCAGACGCATGTGCTGTCCGACGGCAAGGGGCTCGCCAAGATCGATCCGAAGATCGCGCCGATCTCGACCGCGGTCGGCGTGCTCGGCATGCCCGGCATGACCGCCTATACGGGCCTGCTCGAGATCGGCAAGCCGCAGGCGGGCGAGACCGTGGTGGTTGCCGCCGCGTCCGGCGCGGTCGGCTCGGCGGTCGGGCAGATCGCCAAGATCAAGGGCGCGCGGGCGATCGGCATCGCGGGCGGCAAGGACAAATGCGCCTACGTCAAGAACGAGCTCGGCTTCGACGAGTGCCTCGATCACCGCGATCCCAACCTTGCGGCGAAGCTCAAGGAAGCCTGCCCGAAGGGCATCGACGTCTATTTCGAGAATGTCGGCGGCGCGGTGTTCGATGCGGTGTTTCCGCTGCTCAACGCGTTCGCGCGCATTCCGGTCTGCGGCCTGATCGCGCATTACAACGACACCGAGGCGCACGCCCCGAAATGGGCCGGTGCGATGATGCGCAACATCCTGACCAAGCGGCTGACCTTCCGCGGCTTCATCGTCAGCGACTTCGCCGCCATGCATGGCGACTTCCTGCGCGACATGTCGCAGTGGGTGCGCGAGGGCAAGGTCAAGTACAAGGAGTTCGTGACCGAGGGCCTGGACAGCGCGCCGGAGGCCTTCATGGGCCTGCTCAAGGGCGCCAATTTCGGCAAGCAGCTGGTCCGGATCGGGCCGGACAAGGCCTGAACGATAGCGTTTTCGAGCGAAGCCTGTCCCGGACTTGATCCGGGATGGGCACCGGTTCGCGTGAAGAAAACGCCTCAAAACGAGGCTTTCCAGCTCCCATTCCGCGCAACAAAGTATCAAAAACGCCACAATGGCGGGCTTTTGGGGGCTTTTCGGCCCCCATTTGCTTGACGGGGACCCGCAGCAGTTGATTCAATATGGCTATTTCAGGTGTAGCCATGGTTTTTGAAGCTATTGTTTTCGGGGTCATTCTCCTCGCCGTCGGTTATTGGGCGACGATGTTCGTCATGGGCCGCCGTGACGACGTCTTGCATGGAAAATTCGTCGCGGACGAGCCGGCCGCCGAGCCGGGGCGCTTCATGCCGAAGCTGCCGCGTGTGCAGCCCGCGCCGACAGCCCCGCAGCCGAACAAGGACTCGCTGCAGGCGCTGCTCGCCGTCATCAAGCAGGATCTGCACGACGCGGCGCGGAGCTGAGACGGCTTACGCCGGCTGCTTGCCGAGCAGCATGTCCAGGTCGACATCGACCTGACCCTTGGCCCTGATGTGGCGTACTTCAAAGCTGTCCGGCTGGAAGTGGTACTCGACCAGGCCGGTTTCCTTGATGCCGATCACTTCCTGCCGCGCATCTGAAATGACGAAGCCGGCCGACGGCGCCCAGATTTGCCTGACATGCTCGAACGTGTAGTCGCGGCGCTGGTGCACATGGCCGCTGCCGACCAGGCGCCAGTCGACCTTGCCGAACATCTCGATCAGACGCCGGCGCGCCGGCTGCGGCACGTAGCGGATCGCGGTCTCGATGCGCTCGGCATCGTAGGGCACGTCGAGATAAAGCGGCTTGTGCAGGAACAGCGCGACCGGTCTGCCGACGGCTTTGTCGAGCAACGAGGCGAGCCAGTCGAATTGCGCGGCCTCGCTGTCGAGGCCGGTGTTCATGATCAGCGAATTGAGGCCGATGAAGCACCAGCCGGCGGCGTCGAAATGCCAGTGATCCTCGCCGAGCATCGAGGTGAAGGCGCGGCGCGTTTCTTCGGTCGGCAGTTGCGCCGGCACCGGGCCGACCGCGGTCGGATTGTCGCCGATATCGTGATTGCCCGGCAGATAGAGGCAATCGACCGGCAGCGCGCTGTGCAGCTCCTTGGCGAACACCAGATCGTCGCGGCTGGTCGGCCCATCGAACGAAACGTCACCGGAGTTGAGCACGAGGTCGGGACGCGTTGCATCGATGTGCTCGCTGACGCGATGAAAGTTGTCGACGAGCGGCTTGAAGCGGCGCGCGAGGTGAGTGTCAGAGATTTGTGTCAGGCGAAACTGGGGCATGCATCGATCCTTTCGGCCGAATTATAGCGTCGGCGCGAAGTCGGAACGATGACGATTTCGCTGCGTTCTTCGCTGCTCTGTTTGATGCGTTGTTTGATGTCTTGTTTGATCCGGCGGCGCAGGCCGCTAGATCACAAGCTGCTTGTCCGCGCGGATGGGCAGGGCAGGCGGACCGCCGCGACCTCCGAGCAGTCCCGTATTCGGCGGGTTTGTTCCCGTCGCGGTCGGCGATGCGTTGAGGCCGAGATAGGCAAGCGCATCGTGCCCGATGTCGTAGGCCGCATAGCCGAGCAGGCTGAGCACCAGCGCCGAGGCAAGGCTGTGCCTGACGATGTCGCGCGTCGAGCGATAGCCGCTGCGGAAATAGACCGAGAGCAGGATCGCGACCAGCAGCGCGGTGGCGACGCCGGCGAGCCCCGACAGCACCATGCCGAGCCCGCCATCCGCGGCGTCGTCGAACCAGCCGATGCCGGGGTCGATCGCCTTCAGCAGGGACGTGAGGAGATCGCCGAGGCTCGCGGCTGCCAGGGCCGCGCCGTCCAGGATCGGGGTGATGATGCCCATCGCGTCAGCCGTGAGGAACTGAAACCGCCATTGTTTCTGTGAGTTGGTCACCCGGGCTCGGATCATGGTTCAAAGGGTTACCCAGGCGCGTGATCGGCAGGCTTCATTGTGTTGCGCGGCCGTGGCGGCTAAGAGGGCGGCCAGAGGCCCGGCTTGAGGGAGATTCTTGATGTCGGTTCAAATGGTTTTGCTGCCACTCTTCATCCAGATCGGGCTCACCTTCGCGCTCTTGTTCGGCATGGCGGTGACGCGGGGCCGGGCGCTCAAAAGCGGCGAAACCAAGATGAAGGATATCGCGCTGCGCGAGCAGAACTGGCCGGAGCGCGCCACCCAACTCGGCAATTGCTTTGCCAACCAGTTCGAGCTGCCGGTGCTGTTCTATGTCCTGATCGCCATTGCGCTGCCGCTGCGCCGTGCCGATCTGTTCATCGTGCTGATGTCCTGGGTGTTCGTGGTGACGCGGTTTGCCCATGCCGGGGTCTTCGTCACCTCCAACGACGTGCGGCCGCGCTCGCTCGCCTGGTTCGCCGGCGTGCTGGTGCTGGCGGCGATGTGGCTGTATTTCGCGCTCAAGCTCCTGCTGCTGATCTGATGCGCCCAACCGAAAGAGTTCTATGACCCCCGCTGCCCGGCTCTCCGCCGCGATCGAGCTGATCGCCACCATCGACGCACAGCGCATTCCCGCGGCGAAAGCGCTGAAGGAATGGGGCACCGCGCACCGCTATGCCGGCTCCGGCGATCGCGCCGCGATCTCCGGCCTGATCTGGGACGTGCTGCGCCGGCAATCCTCCGCGGCCTGGCTGATGGATGACGGCAGCGCGCGGTCGCGGGTGCTCGGCATGCTCAAGCTCGAACGCGGCATGGATGTTGCGACGATTTCCGCGCTGTGCGACGGCGGCCGGTTCGCGCCGGAGCCGCTGACTGCGGCTGAGGAAGCCGCGCTGACCTCGCGCTCGCTCAAGGACGCGCCGGCGCATGTCGCGGGCGATTATCCGGACTGGCTCGATCCGCTTCTGGCAAAAGTGTTCGGCGACGATCGCGCCGCGGAGGCCACCGCGATGGCGAGCCGCGCGCCGCTCGATCTGCGCGTCAACACGCTGCGCGGCAAGCGCGAGAAGGTGCTGCCGCGACTGTCGCATCTGGGCGCCACGGAGACGCCGTGGTCGACGCTCGGCCTGCGTATCGAGCTCGGCGCCGACGCGCGCAATCCCGGCATTCACGCTGAGGAGGACTTCATCAAGGGCGCAATCGAAGTTCAGGACGAGGGCTCGCAACTTGCCGCGTTGTTCTCTGCAGCAAAGCCCGGCGAGCAGGT
>DASVOL010000909.1:0-2674 GCA_036383375.1 Bradyrhizobium sp.
TTCATGGGTGCTCGAGCAGTCGACCGATCCGGCCCACGGCATGATGACGCTCAAGACGTCGGACGGCTTCAGCGTCTGCTTCTCGATTCCGCGTGCCCAGCAGAGCGAACTCGGCGAGGCGCTGGTGTCGCAGCCGGAGACGCCGGTGCGGGTGCGGGCGAATTGAGAGTTCGTAGGATGGGTAGAGCGTAGCGAAACCCATCAAACAGCGGGCTGCAGGAGAGATGATGGGTTTCGCTTCGCCCTACCCATCCTACGATTCTACTGTCCGCCATATACTCCGCTGTCATGCCCCGCTTCATGCGGGGCATCCAGTACGCCGCGGCCCCTCGACTCAAGCACCGCGGCCTCTGGAATGCTGGATCGCCCGGTCAAGCCGGGCGATGACGGCACGAATGGGAAAGGCGTAGCCTATCCTACGTAGCCTCACTTCCCCTTCACGAAGGCGGCGAATGCGTCGCCGTAGTCGGGATGCCAGCGCGACAGCGGCGGGCGGTTCTCGACGATGTCGCCGGCGGCCCACAGGATGCGGCGCTCGTCGAGCGCGCGCGGCACGTCATTGTCGGGGCAGAGGATGTAGAAATCGCCGGCTGTGAGGTGCTCGATCATGAAGTCGACGGTCTGTTCCGATGTCCAGGCGCCGGCCGGCTTCTCGGTGCGGCCGCGCGCGGTCAGCCCGGTAAAGACAAAACCCGGGATCAATAGATGCGCCGTGATCTTGCAGCCGTCGGTGTTGCGCAGCTCGTGCTGCAGCGCCTCGGTGAACGCCTTCACGCCGGCCTTGGAGACATTGTAGGCGGGATCGCCCGGCGGCGTGGTGATGCCCTGTTTGGAGCCGGTGTTGATGATCAGCCCGTGCCGGCCGCGCTTGATCATGTTGGGCGCGAACGCCTGGGTGCCGTTGATGACGCCCCAGAGATTGACGCCGAGGATGCGCTGCCAATTGTCCGCAGGCCCGAACATCGCGCTGCCGGGCTGGATGCCGGCATTGTTCATCAGGATGTCGGTGCCGCCGAACTTTTCTGCGACGGCGGCCTCGAGGCCTGCGACCTCATCGGCGCGGCTGACATCGACCGTAGCCGCCATGATGTCCGCGCCGCCGCCGGGTGCGGCAGATGACAGTTTTGCCGCAGCCGCCTTCAGCCTGTCATCGCCGAGATCGGCGATGCAGACCTTCATGCCGGCTTCGGCAAACCGCAATGCGGCGGCGAGCCCGATGCCGGATGCGCCTCCGGTGATCACGGCAACATGATTGGCTGACATCACGGGATGGGGCATCGGCGGTCTCATTTGTGGCTGAGTTGGAAAATCAGTATATCGCACCCGGCACGCACGCGGGTGCATGGGAGGTTTTCATGCGCGCCACCCTCGATAACGATTGCTTCGCTTTACGGTTTCGCGCCCGCGCTGTAGAATCGCCGATATAACGCTTCCAAAAGACCTCAGCCGACATTTTACAGGGAGTGCAAACATGGCTGTTTCACAGGCTATTCCGATCACGCGCCATCCTTATGCCGATGGCTCCTACAAGAAGATGCTGATCGACGGCAAATGGGTCGACGCCGCCTCCGGCAAGAAATTCGAAACCCACAACCCCGCCACCGGCGAATTGCTCGCCTCCGTCGCCGAGGGCGATGCCGAGGACATCAACCGTGCGGTTACGGCGGCGCGTCGCGCCTTCGAAGGGCCGTGGAGCAAGGTCAAGCCGTTCGAGCGGCAGAACATGCTGCTCAAGCTCGCCGAGCTGGTCGAAGCCAATTTCGAGGAACTGTCCCAGCTCGACACGCTCGACATGGGCGCTCCGATCAGCCGCACCCGTGGCAACAGACTGCGCGCGCTCGGCATGCTGCGCTACTACGCGGGACAGGCCACGGCGATCCACGGCGAGACCATCGAGAACTCGCTGCCCGGCGAGATCTTCTCCTACACGCTGAAGGAGCCGATCGGCGTGGTCGGCGCCATCATCCCATGGAACGGTCCGCTGACCGCCTCGATCTGGAAGATCGGCCCGGCGATCGCGACCGGCTGCACCGTGGTGCTGAAGCCGGCGGAGGAATCGCCGCTGACCTCGCTGCGGATCGGCGAGCTCTGCATGGAGGCCGGCATTCCGCCCGGCGTCGTCAACGTCGTGCCGGGCTACGGCGAGACCGCGGGTGCCGCGCTCGCCTCGCACCCCGATGTCGACAAGGTCGCCTTCACCGGCTCGCACGTCACGGGGCAGTCGATCATCCGTGCCTCGGCCGGCAACCTCAAGCGCGTCTCGCTCGAGCTCGGCGGCAAGTCGCCAGACATCGTGTTCGCCGACGCCGATCTCGACGCCGCGGTGCCGGGCGCCGCGATGGCGGTGTTCGCCAATTCCGGCCAGATCTGCAGCGCCGGCACGCGGCTGTTCGTCGAGCAGAAGGTCTATGACGAATTCGTCGGCCGCGTCGCCGAGTTCGGCAAGAAGCTGCAGGTCGGCAACGGCCTCGACCCCAACACCCAGATCGGGCCGCTGGTGTCGAAGGATCAGCTCGATCGCGTCTCGGGCTATCTCGATATCGGCGCGAAGGAAGGCGCCAAGGCCGTGGTCGGCGGCGGCCGCCTCACCGAGGGCGCGCTGTCGAAGGGTTATTTCGTGCAGCCGACGGTGTTCGCCAACGTGCAGGACAATATGCGCATTGCCCAGGAGGAG
>DASVOL010000910.1:0-7888 GCA_036383375.1 Bradyrhizobium sp.
TGCCGGCGGCCCGCCGGTGATGAGCCATACCGCGTTCGGCGACGCCGTCGGCGGGCTCAACGGCGCTGCCGCGGTGCTGACCGCGCTGATCCACGCCAAGCTCACAGGGCAGGGCCAGTTCATCGATCTCGCGCAGATCGAATGCATGATGCCGTTTGCCGCGCCCTGGATCGTCGCGCATTCGACCAGTGGCAAGCAGCCTGTGAAATACGGCAACCGCCATCCGGATTTCGTGCCGCATGGCTGCTTTCGTTGCGATGGCGAAGACAATTGGATCGTGGTCGCGGTATCCGACGATGCGATGTGGCCGAAACTTGCGCGGCTGCTCGGTCGCGAGGACTGGGCAACGGACGCAAAGCTCAAGACCGCCGCGGGCCGCCGCGCCGTCGAGGCCGAGATCGAGGCTGCGATCGAGGCCTGGACCTCTGCACACGATACCGATGCGGCGATGGCTGCGCTGCAGGCTGTCGGTGTCGCCTCCGGCGTCGCGCGGCTGCCGATCGATCTTCTTGATGACCCGCAGCTCGAAGCCCGCGGCTTCATCCAGCAGGTCGACCGCGCCTTCATCGGCAAGCACCCGCAGCCATCGATGCCGTTCCGGGAGGGCGATGCGCCGTTTGCGATCCGCTCGGTGCCGCCGACCCTCGGCGAGCACAATCGCGAGATCCTGTCCGGCATGCTCGGCCTCTCCGACGCCGAGCTTGAAGAGCTCACGCGCGAAGGCATCATCGGCACCGAGATGCTGATGGAGGAGCAGCTGGTGAAAGAGAAGAAGCGGGCGGCGGGTTGATGGACGCAGGCCAGCCGACAGGGCGCAAGGCGGAGGGCGCGCGCGACGGCGCGCGGCCGCTGCTGTCGGTGCGCGGGCTCGGCATCCGTTTCAAGACCGCGCAGGGCATCTGGCAGGCGACGCGCCGGATCGATTTCGACGTCGCGCCCGGCGAGCGCGTCGGCATCGTCGGCGAGAGCGGCTGCGGCAAGACCATCACCGGCTTGTCGATCCTGCGGCTGTTGCCGGGCAATTTTGCCGGGCTCGACGGCAAGATCCTGTTCGATGGCACCGATCTCGCTTCCTGCAGTGCGCGGCAGATGCGCGCCATCAGAGGCAAGCGGATCGCGATGATCTTCCAGGAGCCGATGAGCGCGCTCGATCCGGTCTTCACCGTCGGCCACCAGATCGCGGAGACGCTGCGCGTCCATACGGACGTTTCCTATGAGGAGGCGCGGGCCAAGACGCTGGAGATGCTCCGCCGCGTCGGCATCGCCTCGCCGGAGCGGCGAATCGACGATTATCCGCACCAGCTCTCCGGCGGCATGCGTCAACGCGTGATGATCGCGGCGAGCCTGATCTGCGGCCCGCAGCTGCTGATCGCCGACGAGCCGACCACCGCACTCGACGTCACCGTGCAGGCGCAGATCCTCGAGCTGCTGCGCGACATCAGCGAGACCTCGAAGACCGCGCTGATGCTGATCACCCATGATCTCGGCGTCGTCGCCGAGACCTGCACGCGGATGATCACGATGTATGCCGGCGAGGTGATCGAGGACGCCACGGTCGATGAGGCGCTGGTGCG
Organism: Bradyrhizobium sp.; assembly: GCA_036383375.1. Taxonomy (GTDB): domain Bacteria; phylum Pseudomonadota; class Alphaproteobacteria; order Rhizobiales; family Xanthobacteraceae; genus Bradyrhizobium. Next base: position 1,575 of record DASVOL010000910.1, read on the forward strand.
GCCGCTGCATCCCTATACGTCCGGCCTTTTGCGCTCGCTGCCGCATCTGAGCCCGCGCCACGGCCGGCTGCCGTCGATCCCGGGCCGGGTGCCGTCGATCGCCGAGATGCCGGCCGGCTGCCGCTTCCGCGCCCGTTGCGTGCATGCGGCCAAGGGCTGCGAGGCCGAGCAGACGCTGCAGGACGCCGGCGGCGGCCGCAAGGTGCGCTGCTGGCGCTTTGCCGAGCTCAATCTGCCGGGCGCGCTGCATCCGCCCGATGCGCCGGCTGCTGCGAAGGTCGCGACGCAATGACCGCAGCATCCGCTGAACAGCGCGGCGAGCCCATCGTCTCGGTGCGCGATCTCCAGGTCCGCTTCCAGACCTCGGACCGCCGCACCACCGTGAAGGCGGTCGACGGCGTCAATTTCGATGTCCGCCGCGGCGAGACCTTTGGCATCATCGGCGAGTCCGGCTCGGGCAAGACCACGATCGGCCGCGCGTTGGTGTTTCTGCTCAATCCCAGCGCCGGCGCCATCCTGCATGACGGCATCGATCCGCTGGCGCTGCCACGCCGTGAATTTCAAAACCATCGCCGCGACTATCAGATCATCTTCCAGGATCCGAACGCGGCGCTGAATCCGCGCATGACGATCCTGGCGTCAGTGCTGGAGCCGCTGGAGCTTGCGCGCGTCGGCAGCCGCACTGATCGCGAGCGGCTGGCGCGGGAGGCGCTCGAGCGGGTCGGCCTGCCGCAGGAGTTCGGCGAGCGCTATCCGCACCAGCTGTCCGGCGGCCAGAAGCAGCGCGTCGTGATCGCCCGGGCACTGACGCTGAAGCCGAAACTGATCGTCTGCGACGAGGTGGTGGCCGCGCTCGACATGTCGATCCGCGGCGATGTGCTCAACCTGTTTGCCGATCTGCAGCGCGATCTCGGGCTGACCTATGTCTTCATCACCCACGATCTCGCTGTGGTCTCGCATATCAGCGAGCGCGTCGCGGTGATGTATCTCGGCCAGTTCGTCGAGCTCGGGCCGACCGAAGAGGTCGCCGAGCGGCCGCTGCATCCCTACACCATCGCATTGCTTTCGGCCGAGCCGCGGCCGCTGCCGTCGGCGATGAGGCAGGAGAGCCGCATCGTGCTGCAGGGTGAGGTGCCGAGCCCGATCGATCCGCCGTCAGGCTGCCGCTTCCGCACTCGCTGCCCCCACGCACGGCCGCTCTGCACCGACCGTGTGCCGGAGTGGCGCGAGCTGAAGCCCGATCATTGGGTGGCCTGTCATTTCGCCGACCACCCCGATTTTTCGAACAACGCACCGGAGACGACGCCATGACGATGACGACACGACGCGAGGCCATGGCGCTGATCTCGGGCGCGCTCGCCAGCACCACGCTTGGCGGCGGCGTATTTGCGCAGGGCGCGCCGAAGAAGGGCGGCACCTTGCGGATCTCGGCGCCGGCCAATCCGTCGAGCCTCGATCCGGCGACCGGCGGCGCCGGTTCAGATCACGCCTTCCTGTTCACGATGTACGACACGCTGACCGAATGGGAGTTCGAGACGCTGAAGCCGAAGCCGGGCCTCGCCGAAAGCTGGAAGTTCACCGATCCCAATACGCTGGTGCTTAACATCCGCTCGGGCGTCACCTTCCATGACGGCACGCCGCTCGATGCGGAAGCCGTCAAGTTCAACCTCGATCGCAACCGGGGCGATGCCAAGTCGAACATCAAGGCTGATCTCCTATCGGTGGAGGCGGTCGAAGTGACAGGGCCTCAGCAGGTGACCTTGAAGCTGAAGACGCCGGATACCGCGCTGCCGGGCATCCTCTCCGATCGCGCCGGCATGATGGTGTCGCCGACCGCGCTGAAGGGGGCGGACGGCGGCGTCGTGACCCGCAAGCCGGTCGGGGCCGGCGCCTATGCGTTTGTGAGCTGGGCCGACGGCGAAAAGATCGTGGTCAAGCGCAACGAGAAATACTGGAAGCCGGACCGGCCGTATCCCGACGCGATCGAGATCTCGATCATTCCGGAGCTGACCACCGGCGCGCGCTCGGTCACCGCCGGGCAGAACGATCTGATCTATCAATTGCCGCCACGGCAGAAGGCGATCATTGAGCGCGCCTCGAGCGTCAAGGTGGTGCACGGCCCGACGCTCTATGTGTTCCAGATATTCCTGAACTGGGCCAAGCCGCCGTTCGACAACATCAAGGTCCGCCAGGCGCTGAACTTCGCGATCGATCGCGAGGCCTTCGTCAAGGCTGCGCTCGCCGGGCTCGCCGAGCCGGCCTACATGAACCTGCCGAAGGCACACTGGGCCTATGATGCCGAGGTCGCAAAGCTCTATCCCTACGATCCCGACAAGGCGCGCAAGCTGCTCGCCGAGGCCGGCTTCAAGGAGGGCACTCCGATCGAGATCGGCGGTTACACCGATCAGGATTCGGTGCAGCGCGAGGAGATCCTGATCGAGCAGTTGCGGAAGGCCGGCATCACCGTGCGCTTCGTCAACGGCACGGTCGCAGAAGCCTCGGCTGCCTTCTTCGGTCCGGAAAAGAAGGGGGCCGGGTTGTTGTCGGCCTGGACCGGGCGGCCCGACCCGAGCCTGACCTACTCGCTGATGTTCACCAAGGACGCCTATTACAATGGCGGCCGTGCGCCCGTGCCGCCCGAGCTCGAGGCCGCGATCAAGGACTCGCGCGCGTCCGAGGATATCGAGGTCAGGCGCAAGGCCTTCGCCACCGTACAACGGCTGGTGATGGAGAACGCCCTCGTTGTGCCGCTGGCGTTCCAGTTCGAGCTGGTCGCCATGAACAAGAAGGTGCAAGGCTATCGGCCCAATCTCCTTGGCAAGCCGAAATACGACGACGTCTGGCTCGAAGGCTGAACCATGGCACGACGGTCACCAGTCAAGGTCATCGGCAGCCGCCTCGTGCAGGCGCTGCCCGTGATCCTGCTCGCGACCTTCATGGTGTTTGCGCTCCTCAAGCTGGTGCCCGGCGACATCGCCGTGACCCTGGCGGGCGACAACGCGACCGACGCACGGATCACCGAGATTAGGCAGATCTACGGCCTCGACCGGCCGTTCCTGGTGCAATATGGCGCTTGGCTCGGCCATGTCGCACAGGGCGATCTCTCGCAATCGCTGTTGACCGGCGAGAAGGTCGCGGTCTCGATCGGCCGCGCCTTCCCGAATACGCTCTTGATCGTCGTGATCGCGCTGGTGCTGGCGCTGGTCACCGGCATTCCGATGGGCGTAATGGCCGCGATCAAGCCGAACGGCTGGGTCGACAAGCTGATCAGCATGATCGCCTCGCTCGGCGTCGCGGTGCCCGGCTTCTGGCTCGCGATGATCCTGGTGGCGGAGTTCTCGCTGAAGCTGAACTGGCTGCCGGCGACCGGCGCAAAATCCTTCAGCGTCTCGCCGATCGATGCCGTCAGGCACGCGCTGCTGCCGGCCATCGCGATCGCGGCCTATGGCATGGCCGAGGTGGCGCGCCAGCTGCGCGGCGCGTTGCTGGAGGTGCTGTCGTCGCAGTATGTGCGCACGTTGCACGCCAAGGGTTTGTCGATGTCGCGTATCCTCTGGCAGCACGGCTTGAAGAATGTCGGCGTCAACCTGCTGACGATCATCAGCCTCCTCGTCAACCGCATGCTGGCGGCGACGGTGGTGATCGAGGCGGTGTTCGCCATTCCCGGCCTCGGCAGCCTGATCGTGCGCGGCGCGATCCAGCGCGATTTCCCGATCGTGCAAGGCGTCGTCTTCACCATGGTGGTCGTCGTGATCGCGGTCAATCTGATTACCGACCTGCTGTGTGCCGCGGTCGATCCGAGGATCGAGCAATGACCGACATGGCACTTGCTCCGCTCAAGGTGCCCGCCAAGCCGACCCGGCTGCGGCGTTTCCTGCGTTGGCTCGCCGGGGATCTGCGCGCTGCGTTGTCGATCCTGGTGCTGACGGTGCTCGTTGTCGTCGCGATCGGCGCGCCGTGGATCGCGCCCTATGCGCCGACCGCGCAGGACGTCAACAACATGCTGGCGCCGCCGGGGCCGCTGCATCTGCTCGGCACCGACGACCTCGGCCGCGACATCTTCTCCCGCCTGATCTACGGTGCGCCGGCCACCGTCTATGCCAGCCTGCTTGCGGTCGGCGTCGCGGTCCTGATCGGGCTGCCGGTCGGCCTGATCGCCGGCTATTTCGACGGCTGGATCGACGACATCATCAGCCGCATCATCGACACCTTCCTGTCGTTCCCCGCCATCGTGCTGGCAATCGCAGTCACCGGCGCGCTCGGCATCGGCCTGACCAACGGCATGATTGCGATCGGCATCACGATGTTTCCTGCGCTGGCGCGCATCGTGCGCGCCCGCACGTTGATCGTGCGGCAGGAGCTCTATGTCGACGCGTCGCGTGGCTTTGGCGCGCCGACCTGGCATGTGCTGTGGCGCCACGTGCTGCCGAACACGCTGCAGCCGGTCATCGTGCAGGTGACCTTGCTGCTCGCCGCGGCGCTCCTGGCCGAGGCCAGCCTGTCGTTCCTCGGCCTCGGCATCCAGCCGCCGGACCCGAGCTGGGGCGCCATGCTGGCGCGCGCCTACCAATATATGGAAATCGCTCCGGAGCAGATGTATGCGCCGGGCCTTGCCATTCTCGTCGTCTCCCTGGCGTTCAATGCGCTCGGGGAATCCTTGCGTGTCGTGCTCGATCCGACCATGAAGGATCGTTGACCTCTGATGGAACCGCCATGTCGTTCAAGAAACTGCTGATTGCCAACCGCGGTGAGATCGCGATCCGCATTGCCCGCGCCGCGGCCGAGAGCAGCATCGCGACGGTCGCGATCTATCCCGCCGACGATGCCGCCTCGCTGCACGTCCGATCCGCCGATGCGAGCCACGAGATCCCCGGTCGCGGCGCGCGGGCCTATCTCGACATCGAGGCCGTCATCGCGGCGGCCAAGGCCACGGGATGCGACGCGCTGCATCCGGGCTATGGCTTCCTCAGCGAGAACACAGAGCTGGCGCGGCGCTGTGCCGAGGAAAAGATCACCTTCGTCGGCCCGTCGCCGGAGGCGCTCGATCTGTTCGGCGACAAGGCCAAGGCAAAGGCGCTGGCTAAAAAGTGCGGCGTGCCGATCATTGCCGGCACCTCGGGCGCAACGACGCTCGACGAGGCAAGAGCCTTCTTCACTTCGCTCGGCGCCAACGCCGCCGTGATGGTCAAGGCGATCGCCGGCGGCGGCGGGCGTGGGATGCGCGTGGTCGACGATGCAGCCAAGCTCGACGAGGCCTATGCGCGCTGCCAGTCCGAGGCCAAGGCGGCGTTCGGCAATGACGCCGTCTATGTCGAGCGGCTGATCCGCAAGGCGCGCCATATCGAGGTGCAGATCATCGGCGACCGTCATGGCGCGATCAGCCATCTCTGGGAGCGCGAATGCACCATCCAGCGCCGCAATCAGAAACTGATCGAGGTGGCGCCGAGCCCGTCGCTGAGCGATGGTTTGCGCGCGCGCATCATCGAGGCGGCAAAGCAGCTCGCCTCCGCCGCGCGCTACGACAGCCTCGGCACCTTCGAATTCCTGGTGGATGACGAAGCGGGTGAAGGCGAGGGCGCCTTCGCCTTCATCGAGGCCAATCCGCGGCTCCAGGTCGAGCACACCGTCACCGAGGCGATGCTCGGCATCGACCTCGTACGGTCGCAGCTCGCAGTTGCCGCCGGCGCCACGCTGGCTTCGCTCGGGCTGGCGCAATCAGCGGTGCCGCTGCCGCGCGGCTATGCGATGCAGCTCCGTGTCAACATGGAGGTGATGGACGAGAAGGGGATCACAAAGCCGACCGGCGGCACGCTCAGCGTGTTCGACCTGCCGTCCGGGCCCGGCGTTCGCGTCGATACGTTCGGCTATTCCGGCTACAGGACCTCTGCCGCGTTCGACTCGCTGCTGGCAAAGGTCATCGTGCACTCGCCGAGCCCGAAATGGACCGACGTGGTGCACAAGGCGTCGCGTACCCTGCGCGAATTCCGCATCGGCGGCGTTGCCACCAACATCCCGTTCCTCGGCGCGATCCTGGCGCATCAGAGCTTTGGGCGGAACAAGATCAGCACCAACTTCATCGATACCCACGTGGCAGCGCTGGTCGGCTCGGCGAAGGAGCATGCCGCGCCGCTGCTCGAGGTGAGCGAGACGGCCACGACCAAAGCGGTCGCCACCGAGGCGGCGCCCGAGGGATCGCTGCCGGTGCCGGCGCCTTTGCAGGGCACGATCGTCGCGATCGAGGTCGTGGAGGGCGATCTGGTCCGTCCCGGTCAGCAGATCGCGGTGCTGGAATCGATGAAGATGGAGCATCTGGT
>DASVOL010000911.1:0-1635 GCA_036383375.1 Bradyrhizobium sp.
CGGGGAGGGGCCGTGAGGCGACCAGCGACATGGCAGCATCACGCGAAGCAACCAAACAACGCCGCAAGCACCTGACGCGGGAGAAGCGCGAAGAGGCCTCGCGGGCGGCGTTCAATCTTGCGAAGAAATCCGACTCGATCGGCGAGGCTGCCGAGGCGATCGCCAAGACCTTTGGCGTCAGCAAGACGACCGCGCAAAGCTGGATCCGGCGGGGGCGGCATTTGGCCGACAAAGCCAAGAAGGCGCGAGAGGCGACGCGGCGCTGAAGCCCACGGGCGCCCGGTGATTGGGCGCCGGCCGGGCGGCCCGCACGCGGCGATTTACCGCGTGACAGCGCAAGCTCCGCGAGCCGCTGCAAGCCGTCGCCACCGCAGCCGAGCCTGCATTTTCCGGCAAATTTCCCGCCTCATGAGACTTTCGTTTAATTGGTGCGGTCATGCCATTGTCGCGTTTCCGTGAGGCTGTCTTCCGTGTTAAAGGGCCGGTCGAGAGCGCCTCGGCGGGCCCTTTTTGCAAGTGTTCTGCTTGCAAGCCTTCCGCCGGAGAACTGCTTGCGGTCACTGGGAAACGCCCCTCAAGGAGAAGCCTTACGATGAAGCGTCGTGATTTTTTGAAAGTGTCTGCGGCCGGTGCTGCCGCGACGGCGGTTGCCGCGCCGGCGATTGCGCAGTCCTCGCCTGAAATCAAGTGGCGCCTGACCTCGAGCTTCCCGAAGTCGCTGGACACCATCTACGGCGGTGCCGACCAGGTGGCGAAGTATGTCGCCGAAATGACCGACAACAAGTTCCAGATCCAGGTGTTCGCGGCGGGTGAGATCGTCCCCGGCCTGCAGGCGCTGGACGCGACCTCCAACGGCACCGTCGAGATGTGCCACACCGTGTCCTATTACTACGTCGGCAAGGACCCGACCTTTGCGATCTACGCATCGGTGCCGTTCGGCCTCAACGCCCGCATGCAGAACTCCTGGTGGTATCAGGGCGGCGGCGAGGCGCTGGGCAACGAGTTCTTCAAGAAGTTCGGCGTGATCGGCTTCCCCTGCGGCAACACCGGCACCCAGATGGGCGGTTGGTTCCGCAAGGAGATCAAGACGGTCGCCGATCTCTCCGGCCTCAAATTCCGGATCGGCGGCATTGCCGGTCAGGTGCTGCAGAAGGTCGGCGTGGTGCCGCAGCAGCTCGCCGGCGGCGACATCTATCCGGCGCTGGAAAAGGGCACCATCGACGCCGCCGAGTGGGTCGGTCCCTATGACGACGAGAAGCTCGGCTTCCAGAAGGTCGCCAAGTACTACTACTATCCGGGCTTCTGGGAAGGCGGCCCGACCGTGCACGCCTACTGCAACCTCGAAAAGTGGAACGCACTGCCGAAGAACTACCAGGCGATCCTGAGCAACGCGACCGCCAACGCCAACACCTGGATGGCTGCACGCTACGACATGCAGAACCCCTCGGCGCTGAAGCGGCTGGTTGCCGGCGGCACGCAGCTGCGTCCGTTCACCAACGAAGTGCTCGAGGCCTGCCTGAAGGCGACCAACGAGCTGTGGGGTGAAATCTCGGCCAAGAATGCCGACTTCAAGAAGTCGATCGACGCCATGCAGGCGTACCGTTCCGACCAGTATCTGTGGTGGCAGGTCGCCGA
>DASVOL010000912.1:0-14696 GCA_036383375.1 Bradyrhizobium sp.
CGGCCAGAAGCAGCGCGTGGCCCTGGCGCGGGCGCTGGTCAGCCAGCCACGCGTGCTGGCGTTCGACGAGCCGCTCGGTGCGCTCGATGCCCTGACCCGCATTTCGATGCAGCAATTGCTGGAGCGGGTCTGGCGCGATCAGGGCTTCACCGCGATCCTGGTGACGCACGACGTCGCCGAAGCGGTTGCGCTTGCCGACCGCGTGCTGGTCATCGAGGACGGCCGGATCGCCGAGGATGTCACGATCGACCTGCCGCGGCCGCGCCGCCGCGGTTCGGCCGAGCTCGCCGCGCTGGAAGGCGAAATCCTGAAGCACCTGCTCGAGGGCAGCGAAGATACGTCCAGTCTGTGAGGTCGCCATGAATTCCATCGTCCGCAATGTTTCGATCGAGCCCGCGGTGGCGGCCGATGAATTCCGTGGCGCGATGCGCCATCTCACCGGCGGCGTCAGCGTCATCACGGCCGGCCGGGGCAAGGAAATCTCGGGAATGACGGTGACTTCGGTTTCGTCGCTCTCGGTCGAGCCGCCGTCGGTGATCGTCAGCATCAACCGCGCGGCCTCCTCATGGCCGCTGATCGCGCGTCATGGCGTGTTCGGCGTCAACATCCTGACCGCGGATCAGCTCGAGATCGCCGAGCGCTTCACCGGCAAGGGCGGCCTGAAGGGCGCCGACCGGTTCACCGGGGCCGAATGGACGACGCGCGCCTCGGGCGTGCCGTTGCTGGTCGGCGCGCTGGCTGCGATCGACTGTGAGGTCGAGGAGGTCATCGAGCGGCATTCGCACGCGATCGTCATCGGTCGCGTGCTCGATGTGATCGCATCGGAGCGTACCGCCGCGCTGGCGTATTGGCACGGCGAGTATGTCGCGATCGACCGCAATGAGGACGCCGCCAGGCTGGCCGAGGTCAGCCTGCCGTCACGTCACGTCCATGGTGTGCGCTAGCGCGCTGCTTGTCCGGATCAGGCGTCAGAACACTGCGCTCAGCGACGCCGGGCTGTCGATGATCACGGTGCTGCCGCGGACGCCAGCCCATACGGCCTGGATGGTCTGAGCCGTATTGCCCAGCGGAACGCCGACGACGAGCGTGGTCGGGATGCGGCCGAAGCTCGACGGGGTGTCGTTATAGGTGAAGCTCGCGACCACCGGCGAGACCTTGCCATTGACGGTGACGCCGAACATGCCGCCCGGAATATCGTTGCCCGTGGCGTAGGGATTCGGAACGTTGAGGGTGATGATCGCGGTGGTGCCGACGCCCTCCGGGATCGTCAGGCTGAGGCCTTGCATCGGCGTGAAAGTCCCGGAGTTGGTGGACAACGTGCCGCTGGTCTGCGCGTAAAGGGCCATATCACTCTCCAGTTGTCGAAATATAAAAGCACAATAGGAGATTGAATACGGCAACTGGCCGCAAGACTCAAGGGGATGAATGGCAAGGGGAACGGCAAGCGGGCTGGCGCGGCATGTTGGCCGTGGCGCTTTGCCGGCAAGCGCACTAAAAGCCGCGGATGTTTCGCAGACGTGACGGTTCGATGAAGCGCGTGGGAGCCTGGCTGTTCTATCTCGTCGGCGCAATCGCCGTCGCTTATCTCGCACTCTATGCGTATGTGACCTTCACCGGCCGCGACATCACACCCGGCGATCCGATCCGGATCTTTCGCAAGCCCGATGCGCCCAACTATTCGTGAGGCGCGGCCGTCGCGGCGGGATCGCCCGCCGCTTTCGCTTTCTCAGCCGGCGCTTGCCATACGCTGATAATCGGGCGCGCCGTTGCCGGCCGGGGTGATCGGGATGCCGCCGTCGGCATATTCGTTCAGCTTGTTGCGCAGCGTGCGGATCGAGATGCCGAGGATGTTGGCGGCATGGGTGCGGTTGCCGAGGCAGTGCTTCAGCGTTTCCAGGATCAGATCGCGTTCGACGTCGGCGACGGTGCGGCCGACCAGCGCGCGGGTGACCTGCTCGGCGGCCAGCGTGGCGTGCGCGACCGCGGGCGCGGTCTTGGCGAGGTCGAGACGGTCGCCGTCGGGGGTCAGGATCGCGTCGGCGCCGATCTCGTCGCCCTGCGCCATCAGGACCGAGCGATGGATGGTGTTCTCGAGCTCGCGGACGTTGCCCTGCCAGCGGTTCGCGGTCAGGACGCGGCGGGCCTCGGCCGAGATCGGACGGACTGCGACGCCGTTGGCCTCGGCGTATTTCTTGGCGAAATGCTGCGCCAGCTCGAGGATGTCGGCCGGTCGATCGCGCAGCGGCGGGATCTTCAGGTTGACGACGTTGAGGCGGAACAGCAGGTCCTCGCGGAAGCTACCTTCGCGCACCGCCTCCGACAGATTGCGGTTCGAGGTCGCGATGATGCGGATATCGACCGGGACCGGCTTGGTGCCGCCGACGCGGTCGATCACGCGCTCCTGGATCGCGCGCAGCAGCTTGGACTGCAGGCGGACATCCATCTCGGAGATTTCGTCGAGCAGCAGCGTGCCGCCGGTCGCTTCCTCGAACTTGCCGATGCGCCGCGCCACCGCGCCGGTGAAAGCGCCCTTCTCATGGCCGAACAGCTCGGATTCCAGCAGGTGCTCCGGGATCGCGGCGCAGTTGATCGAGATGAACGGCCGCTTGGCGCGGGCCGAGCGGGAATGGACATAGCGCGCCAGCACCTCCTTGCCGGTGCCGGACTCGCCGGTGATCATCACCGAGGCGTCGGAGCCCGCGATCTGCTGCGCGAGCTTGATCACCCGGCCCATCGCCTCGTCGCGCCAGATCAGGTCGCGCGCGTCATTGGCGACCGCGGCGAGCACCGCTGCGATCAGCTCGGGGTCGGGCGGCAGCGGGATGTATTCCTTGGCGCCGGCATGGATCGCGGCGACCGCGGCGCGGGCATCGTTGGAGATGCCGCAGGCGACGATCGGCACGTGGATGTGTTCGGCCTCGAGCCGCATCACGAGGTCGCGGATGTCGAGGCCGACATCGACCAGCAGGAGGTCAGCGCCCTTGCCGCCGCGCAGCACGTTCATCGCCTGCTCGGTGGCCTCGGCGTGGGTCACCGAGGCGCCGTTGTCCATCGCGATCTTGGTCGCGGTCGTGAGCTGGCCCTTCAGGGTGCCAACGATGAGAAGCCGCATGATGATCTCCTGTTCGTCTGGTCGCGCAGGTTCCGCGCGCTACCGCCTAAGTTCGTTTAAGAGCGTTCTGCCTTGATGATTTCGGTCATGGTCACGCCGAGCTTGTCTTCCACCAGCACCACTTCACCACGCGCCACCAGGCGGTTGTTGACGTAGATGTCGATCGCCTCGCCGACGCGGCGGTCGAGCTCGAGCACGGTGCCCGGTCCGAGCTTCAGGAGGTCGCCGACGTCCATCTTGGAGCGGCCGAGCACTGCCGAGACCTGCACCGGCACGTCGAACACGGCCTCGAGGTCGGCGGCGATGCGCGCGGCATTTTCGTCCTCGTTGTAGCCGATGTCGTCGATCCCCGGCGCGTCGGCGGCGTTGAGATCGGGAAGTGGGACTTGGGTGTCGGTGTCGCTCATGGTTCAGCCCTCAATCCTTCAGCCGGTCTGGCCGCGGGACGCCAGATAGCGCCCGACGAGTTCGTTGATCTTGCCTTCGATCGCGGCGCGTTCCAGCACCACGCCGCCGTCGGCCCATTCGATCCGGCAGTCACCGGTCGCAATCGTGGGCTCGGCCAGGATCACCAGCCGGCCCTGGAAGCCGGAATGCGCCGCCATCCGCTCGATATTGCCATGCGCCGCCTCGTAGAGCGCGTCATTGATGCGGACCACGAGATGCGGCGTCGCCACCAGATGCGAGAAGCAGTCGGAGACCAGCGCGGTGATCTCGCCGAGCGGCTCGCGTGCGACCAGTTCGGAGCAGAGCTTGCGGGCGACCGCGACCGCGACGTCGACGGCCTCGGTCTCCATCCGCGTCTCGATGCCGGCAAAGCGGGCGGCGATGCCCTTGATCGCGGTACCGATCTCCTCCAGCGCCTGCGCGGCGCGGCGGTCGCTCTCAACCTTGGCCTCGCGCAGCGCGGCCTCGTAACCGGCGCGATAGGCCCGCGCCTCGGCGTCGGCGACCTTCTGCGCGACCTCGGCCGGGGTCGGCGCGCGCTCGCGCGAACGGTCCGGCGCCGAGAAGTCGGTGTCGAACAGGAATTTTGCGGGTGCGGCCATCAGTACACCAGCTCGTCGTCGGCGCGGTTCTTGGTCAGGGTGATCTCGCCGCGGGCGGCGAGGTCCTTGGCGAGGTTGACCAGCAGCGCCTGGGCCTCGTCGACGTCGCGCAGGCGCACCGGGCCCATCGCGGCCATGTCGTCCATCAACATCTTGCCGGCGCGCGAGGACATGTTGCCGAGGAAGAAGCTGCGCACCTCCTCGTTGGCGCTCTTCAGCGCGACGCCGAGCTTGTCCTTGTCGATGTTGCGCATCAGCGTCTGCGCCGAGGCGGAGTCGAGCTTGATCAAATCGTCGAAGGTGAACATCAGCGCCTTGATGCGCTCGGCGGATTCGCGGTTTTCCTCTTCCAGCGAGGTGATGAAGCGGGTCTCGGTCTGGCGGTCGAAATTGTTGAAGATCTCGGCCATCACCTCATGGGCGTCGCGGCGGCGGGTCTGCGACAGGTTCGACATGAACTCGGTGCGCAGCGTCTGCTCGACGCGCTCGATCACTTCCTTCTGCACCGCCTCCATCCGCAGCATGCGGCCGACCACGTCGAGCGCGATGTCCTCGGGCAGGATCGCCAGCACGCGGGCGGCGTGCTCCGGCTTCAATTTCGACAGCACCACGGCGATGGTCTGCGGGTATTCGTTCTTGAGGTAGTTGGCGAGCACCTCTTCCTGCACGTTGGAGAGCTTCTCCCACATGTTGCGCCCGGCCGGGCCGCGGATCTCGTCCATGATGCCGGTGACGCGCTCGGCCGGCAGATATTGCTGCAGCAGCCGTTCGGTGGCGTCGAAATTGCCCATCAGCGCGCCGGAGGCCGACATCCGCGACACGAATTCCAGCATCAGGTCCTCGACCACGTCGGCTTCGACGGTGCCGAGTGTCGACATGTGGACCGACAGCTCGCGGACCTCCTCGTCGTCGAGCATCGACCAGATCTTGCCGCCATACTGCTCGCCGAGTGCCAGCATCAGGATCGCAGCGCGCTTCGGACCGGGCAGCGGCTTGCCCTTGGCGCGGCCGTTCTGCCGGCTCGCCAGCGTCGAGAGGACGGTGGCGATGTCGTTGGCGTTGGTGGTCTGGGGTACGGCGGCCATGTCAGTTCTCTACCGGCTCGCTCAGCCATTGACGCACGATGGAGACGGTCTCGTTCGGATTGCGTTCGGCGAGCTCGCCGACCCGGTGCACGGCCTGGGCGTGGACCTGGCCCTGGATCTGAGCGACGTCGATCAATTGCGCTGCGCCGCTGCCGCTCGGGATCAGCGCCTGGCCGGATGCACCGGCACTCTCGGCATGGGCTTCGGCCAGCGCGGGCAGGCCCGCACCGCCGGCCAGCGCCGGGATCACGTCGGCGGCCACGATGCGCTTGACCAGCGGGCGGACCACCATGAACAGCACGACGAGGCCGAGCATCATCATGACGCCGAGCTCGATGACATACATGACGTCATCCTTGGTGAATTGCAGCATGCCGAGCAGGCCGGTCGGCTCCGTGATCGGCTGCGCGGTCGGCGGCTCGGCAAAGCGCAGGTTGACGACCTCGACCTGGTCGCCGCGCTTCTGGTCGAACCCGATTGCGGAGCGGACCAGGGCGGCGATGCGGTCGAGCTGCTCCTTGGTGCGGTCCTGATAGACCATCTCGCCTTTTTCGTTCTTGGAATAGGCGCCGTCGACCAGCACCGCGACCGAGATGCGGTTGACGCGGCCGGCCTCGGTCACCTCGGTCTTGGTGGTGCGCGAAATCTCGTAATTGTTGGTTTCCTCGCTCTTCTTGCTCTGGTCGCGGGCGCGGACCGCGTTGTCCTGGTTCTGGTTACCCGGCAGCTCGTTGTTGACGGTGACCTGGCCGGAATTGTCGGCGGTGGCGCTGGATTCCTCACGGGTCTGGGTCGAGCGCAGCACCCGGCCTTCGGGGTCGAACTTGTCCGAGGTCTGGGTGATTTTGTTGTAGTCGAAGTCGGCGGAGAGCTGGACGCGGGCGCGGCCGGCGCCCACCACCGAGGAGACGATGTCCTCGACCTGCTTGCGCATCCGCTTCTCGAAGGCGGCGCGGCGCTCGTCGCCGACCGCGGCATCGGCGTCGGACTGGGCGCCGTCGGCGAGCAGCTGGCCGGCCTCGTCGACGATCGAGACCCGCTGCGGCTTCAGCCCGTTGACGGCGGAGGCGACGACGTGGCGGATCGCGCGGATCTGCTGCGGCTCCAGTGCGCCGCGCACCCTGAGCACGATCGAGGCCGATGGTTCCGGCGTCTCGCGCGAGAACAGCGGCTTTTCCGGCAGCACGAGGTGGACGCGCGCGGCCTGGACGCGGTCGATGGCGCGGATGGTGCGGGCGAGCTCGCCCTCCAGCGCGCGCAGATGATTGATGTTCTGGACGAAGCTCGTGGTGCCGAGCGCGTCCGACTTGTCGAAGATCTCGTAGCCGACGCCGCCGCCCTTGGGCATGCCGCCCTCGGCGAGCTTCATCCGCAGCCGCGTCACCTTGTCCTTCGGCACCATGATCGCGGCGCCGTCGCTGCGCAGCTCGAACGGGATCGCCTGGCGCTCCAGCTCCTTGATAATGGCCGAGGAATCCTCGGTCGACAGGTCGGTGAACAGGGTGGTCATCTGGGGCGTGGTGACGCGCATGATGACGAAGGCGAAGAAACCGATCAGGGCTGCGGTGACCGCAACCATGGCCGCGAGGCGGGCCGCACCTAGACCTCTGAAGAAAGCAACCAGACTTTGCACCAACGGCCCCCAGGGATTCGGCCCACGCGGGTCCGACTGGGCAAATATTGCCTAGGGTATGGTTTCCATATGGTTAACGAAGGTTAAGAACCGCGGCAAAAACGCGGACATGAAAAAAACCGGCTTCGCAAAGCGAGGCCGGTTTTCGTCAAATACCACTGTTTAGGAGAAACTTACTGCCGGTACTGCTGGATACGTGTAGTCCGCAGTCCGGCCAGACCATGCTGGTCGATCGAGAACTGCCAGGAAAGGAATTCATCGACGGTCAACGTGTAGCGGCTGCAAGCCTCCTCAAGGGAGAGCAGGCCGCCGCGGACCGCAGCGACGACTTCGGCCTTGCGGCGGATGACCCACCGCTTGGTACCGGGGGCCGGCAGGTCCGCAATCGTTAACGGGCTGCCGTCAGGCCCGATGACGTATTTCACCCTCGGGCGATGGGGTTCTGTCATGGCGTACTCACAAACTCTCAACCACTGAACTCGCGATAGGTAACCTACGCCCACCGGTTTAAAATTTGCCTAAGCCCAAGGCTTCAATACGATTCTCGTTGGAACGGCCGGGAACAGGGCGGCGGATTAGGCACCGGACGCTGCGCTCGGCGCCGATTTTCTCGAATTCGTCGGGCTCCTGAACAAGCGGCACCCCTCTCCCTAACCCTCCCCCACAAGGGGGGAGGGAACCCGGCCGCCAATGCGTCCCTCACATTTCTTGCGCGCAAGGCGTGTACGCAACGTGAGGAGAGCACGTCGGTCAGGCTCCCTCCCCCCTTGTGGGGGAGGGTTGGGGAGAGGGGTAAGCCCCGGGCGAGATGATTGGTCCTGGCTTGCTCGCGCAGTCACGGCTGCGCACGACGTCACATGAACGATCGTCAAGCATCCCGCTCGTTCAACTATCCTTGATCTCGATCGTAAGTCCCCGGCGACGTCGCGCGTAACCAACCGCCTTTGCGTGCGTAGAAGAGATTGTCCGCTCACCGCAGGTGCGCGTTTCCTCAATCCTTCCATCCGAGCCCTTGTCATGATGATGAACAGACGCACCTTCTCGACCGCCTTGCTTGCGGGAGCGGCAGCTTCACTGGTGTCCTCGCGCGGCATCGCCGCAACCACGCCGCCGGCGAAGGCGCGCAACGTCGTGTTGGTGCACGGCCTGTTCGCCGACGGCTCGTGCTGGTCCGAGGTCATTCCGCACTTGCAGACCGCAGGGCTCAGTGTGACGTCGGTGCAAAATCCGCTCACCACGCTGCCGGAAGCGGTCGCCGCGGCGCAGCGGGTGCTCGATCGTCAGGATGGCCCGACCGTTCTGGTCGGTCATTCCTTCTCCGGCATGATCGTCACCGAGGCCGGCGTGCATCCGAATGTTTCTGCGCTGGTCTATGTCGCCGCGCGCGCACCCGATGCGGATGAGGACTACACCGCGCTCGCCAAAACCTATCCGACGCCGCCTGCGAGCGCCGGCATCGTGTTCGACGGCGACGAGGGCCGGCTGAACGAAGCCGCGTTCCTGCGCGATTTCGCCGGTGACATCCCGGAAGCGAAAGCAAGGGTGCTCTATGCCGTGCAGCAGCCGTTCCACAAGCAATTGCTGGCAGGCAGGACCAGCCACGCGGCCTGGCGCAGCAAGCCGAGCTACTACGCCGTCTCGACCGAGGACCGCACCATCAATCCGGATCTCGAACGCTTCATGGCCAAGCGGATGGGCGCCATGACGATCGAGGTGAAGGCCAGCCATCTCGCGCTGATTTCGCAGCCTGAGCCGATTGCGCGGCTGATCCTCGAGGCCGCGGGCCGGTCGGAGTGAGGGGCGGCTCCTCCCCGCATCGATAACGAAACTCCCCGGGAACGTGGAGACGATCCCGGGATCGCTTTGCGTGTGCTCTTGCCCGCTCGATCCGGAGCCGCCTGATCCAGACGACGTGTCTCCGATTGCCCTGTCGAACATGGCAAATGGCCGATATCCGGCACGATTCAAATTTTGATCAAGGGCGATACGTCGACGGAGCAGCGACGGCTCTCAGCTGCGGATCGAGAGCCGTCCTGCGTGCGCGATCCTCAATTTTGGGATTTGCAACGGCGGCGGAAATGTCCCGATCGACCGCGCGCACCGCAGGCTTGCGCTTGGTGCTGAGCGCATTCAGGAGCGCCGCGGCGGCGATCATCATCAAGACGCCTCCGAGACTGACCGCGATCTGCATCGAAAGTCGGTTCGAAATGTCGAGCAGATCAAGCTGGCTAACGAGCGCCAGCAGAACGCCGAGACAATAGATCGGCAGCGAATTCTCGCCGCAGCACCGCGCGCTGCGCAGGATCGGCGTCGATAGTCCTCGCCAACCGGCGGGAACGAGCCATGACGTCACGGTCGCAAGAGCCAGGAAGTGCAGTAGCCGCATCGGGCTCAGATTCGATTTGTCCAATGGAAATAGCAGGTCCGTCACGGCCTGCGGCAGCGCTTTGATGTCCTGGCCGAGCGCGAGGACGAGGCTCATCACCAGAAAGAGAGCGGAAAGGATCAGCGCAGGGCGCGACGTCATCCATTCCCGGATAGTCTTCCCCTCGACGACGTACCATGCGCCCAGCACGACCAGAAACTGCCATGCCAGCGGATTGAAGAACCAGAAGCCGTCGGGCCAGGCGGGAACACGCCAGCCGAAGACATGCGCCAGCGCATAAAGCAGCAGCGAAACGCCAAGCGTCACGTTTGGTGCGCGCAGCAGCAGCCACAACAACGGTGCGAACAACACGTGACAGATTACAAACACCGGCAAGACATCGGTATTGACTGGGCGGAATTGCAGGATTGCGGCGTGAGCGAGCGTCGCGCCCGGGCGCTCGAACAGAACCGTTATATTGCTTTCGTCGGCAAGATCGCCGCCCGCGACATAGACGAGCACGGCGCAAGCGAGCACAAGCAGGAGGAACGCGACGTAGATGTCCCATGCCCGCCGCAGCGAACGGCCGATCATACCTCTCCAGCCGTCACGTTGACGGGCTCTGCCGTAGGCCAGCGCGCAAGTCACGCCCGAGATGAACATGAAAATCTCGGCCGCATCGCAGAAGCCATAGTTGCGCAGCGTCAGCCAGCTTCCGACGTTGTTTGGAATGTGGTCGAGAAATATCCACCATAACGCGATCCCGCGGCAGACGTCGATGCGCGGGTCGCGATCCGTCGATCTGAATTCCGGCGGAGTTTCGCCGATTAATCGCTTCGAGGTGTGGGTTCGATCATGCATCTGTCGATCTGTCTGGCGCGCGCACGGCCTCATCGGGCATCTGAGACGCCCGGATGCTGCAAGGCGTGCGCGTGCCGGACTAGCCTCCGGCTAACCAATGGGATTGTGCGCTCCAGCTACCCGAGGGCTGGCGGCGCTTTCGTCGGCCAGCCACAATCGCGGGGGCCAGATGAATCGCCGTCTTCCGGCGGTGCCTGCAAGATTTCGCCGACGAGCGGTATCAAAAGCTGCTTCCGCATTTCGGCGAGGCGGGCACGACAGTACTCGTGATAAAGCATGTCGAATATGGTGGACATGATCGAACGCCTTCCTGATCACCGAGGTTGACTTCCCACGTGACAGATTTCGACCACTTCAACCGGCGGCCAAAAGCCAACAGTGCCGCCGGCATTTTATGTCCGACTAAATCTGCTCAGCGATTGGCTAGAGCAGCGAAACAAAATCGGTATCTGCAATCTTTCAAAAATGACCTGCCCGCGGCTCCGTAAGCCGGATCAAGTGCGAACAGGGGCATCAAGCTGATCTGCGCTTGCGTGCCGCCAGGGATGTCCAATGAATCCGTTGGCGGCAATTACAGATAGAGCCATCACGACCGTCTCCTCCTAAAGGAGAAAAATGGGCCGCGACTTTCGCGATCAGTATATACGTAATATTCTGACCGACAGGTGAACCAGTTCACATCTGCATCGATCACAGGCAATCAGACTAGCAGATCGATCGCATGGCTTCTTGGACTTGCGCGCACGGACCCTGAGAAGGCCGGTGCGTGAATTGCAAAATGCAGACATTGAAAATGGTGTGCCGCAGCATTTCATCCTGATGCTCTGTGAAGGCTGGAGGTCCCCATGCCTACGGACGCAGCCGATTTTGCATCGTATCGTTTTTCGACGCGCGACGTTCCGGAGCGTATTCGTCTCCCTCTATGGCGCGAGCACTTTGGGCGATGCGTCGTGCACGCCGACATCGAGCCACTGTCGAACATTCCACTTCAGGCCGATGCGTCGCTGCAGGCGGTTCAGGGCTTGCGTACCCTTGCGCTGAAGGGCAATGCGATGCGCTTTGAGCGTTCACGGGCGAACCTGGCCGATGGCGATGATTCCGTCGGTCTCATCTTCTCCTCTCCCGGCAGAAGCCAACTAGCGCAACGCGGCCGGGAAGTTGAGCCTTGCTCGGGTGATGCAATCGCAATTCTACATTCCGAGCCCGCCAGCGTTACCTACGTTGACGGATTGCAATTTGGTCTCGCGGTGCCGCGCGCGGAGCTTGAGCAGCGCGTATCGGATGTCGAGAGCCTGGTCATGCAGCCGATCGGGAGCCGAAAAGAAGCATTCCGACTATTCGCGGCATACCTGAAGTCGGTGCTCAAGGCGAGAGCACTGGCCGCCCCAAAACTTCGTCATACCGTCGTGACCCACATCCACGATCTCGTCGCACTCGCGATCGACGATTGTCCTCCCTTGGGCGAGAGCAGCGCAAGCGCCGTGATGGCTGCGCGGCACAATGCAGCCCTCGACTACATCACGATGCACTTTCAAGAGCCTGGGCTCAGCGTTCGAACGGTCGCCCGTTGCCAGGGCATCTCGCCGCGCTATCTACAGCGCCTGATGGCGTCGTCGGGAACGTCGTTCACCGAGCGCCTGAATGAATTGCGTCTCCAGCGGGCGCTCGAATTGCTGACCGGGTCTCACGCCGGCCGTCAGCGGATTTCCGATATCGCGCTGGAGGTCGGCTTCTCGGATGTTTCGCATTTCAATCGTCTGTTCCGAATTCGTTTCGGCGATTCTCCGCGCGGCGTTCGGCTTGCCCGAGGTGGGGCCAACTGAGCCGCGCTGCCGTGATCAGCACGTGCTTGCCCGCCTTTATCGGGGGGTGCCCAAGAGCCCACGCACGCCGCTGGCGCGGTTACATCGGTTGCAATGAAGAGTGAGCTAGCTCACGGCGTGTGTGCGCATCACGCGTCATTGTCGGGGCGTCGCATCGGAGCGGCGAAATGGAAAACGAAAGGACCCTGACATCATGGCCAATATCGACCACAAGCAAGGCACCTATACGATCGCCGCCAATTCGAGCCAGCCGTTCACGTTCTGGTGGGGCAAGGATTCGAAGGCGCCGAACGAGTTTTTCGACGTGTCGATCGCACCGCATTTCGAGAAGAACCAGACCTCGATGCAGCCGCTGCGCGAAACCGACCGGGCCGTGTACTGGGATCACCGCGGCGGTGTCGGCGTCGTGCTGATCCTGACCTTGCAGAACAGCAACAATTTTCCGGTGACGTTCGAGGCCAATCACGTCCGCATCTATTGATGCGGCGAGGACATCGAGCGGGCCGCGCCGGTTGCGCGGCCGGCACAGGCCAGACCTCTCAACCATAACTGGCGTTCGGGGCTCGTCAGTGCGGCGAGACGGCCTCGCCTCGTCAGTCCACTCCGGCCGCGTTGTTACTCGCCGGCGGTCGGCGGCAGCCGTTCCCGAAGCGCTGCGATCTCGAGCATGACCGTGATGGCGATGGTCCTGAGCCGGGCATTCTCGGTCATGGTCTCGGCAAGCTGCGGGTGGGGTGCGACCGCATGCCGTGGGGTGGTCTGGGCGGGGTCTGGCGGGGTGGGGCGGGTCGGGGTCACGGGCTAGCTCTTGCCGGCGGTCAAAGCGCGCAGCCTGGCAGCTGCGGAGTTTCAGGGCGGAATCGGCGTTTAAGCGCAGAACATGAGGATACCGTCCGCTTGCTTACAGGAAGCTGACGCGTGGCGATTTATTGCTGTTTATGTCTGTCGCGGTCGCTCGGGAAGCAGTTGCCCGACAGCGCAGGCCCCCTCGTATGGGTCCCTGCTTTCGCAGGGACGACAGGCGTGCATGCGGCAGCTCGCGATACGGCAAAGAGCCTTGGCTTAGCTGGCGCTCGTCGCGCCGCGCACCACGCGCTTGATCTTGTCGGTGGTGTAGGTCTGGCCGCCGATCGAGAGCAGCGGCGGCGAGGCGGTCAGGTCGACGGAGTCGACGACGCCCTGAATCTCGGTCGAGATGGCGAGGTCGTTGCCCTTGGAATCCTTGCCGGTGGCGGTCAGCGTGTAGGTGCCGGCCGGCCATTGCGTGCCGTCGGTGCCCTTGCCGTCCCAGACGAAGCTGGCGTTGCCCTGCTTCAGGTTGAAATTGCCGGAATAGGCGGTCTGGCCGGACGCGCTCGTGATCGTGATGGTGGCGCTGGTGGCTTGCGGGGACACCAAATTCCAGGTCGCGGATTTGTTGAACTGCGTCTTGCTGCCGTCGACCGCGACCGTGTTGCCGACATAGACCAGCGCCTGGGTCGACTGCGCGCTCTTCTCGATCGCGATCAGCTGCTTGAGCTGATCGTTGGATTTCAGCTGCTGCTCGACGCCGGCGAACTGCACGAGTTGCTGGGTGAACTGGTTGGTGTCGAGCGGGTCGAGCGGGTTCTGGTGCTGCAACTGCGTGGTCAGCAGCGTCAGGAAGGTCTGGAAATTGTCGGCGATGCCCTGCGACGAGGTCGTCAGGCCGCTGCCGGTGCTGCTGCCGCTTCCGGAGCTCGTTCCGTTGTTGGTGCCCGGTGCTGAAACGACCGGCGTCGGCATGGTTGCATCGACTGCCATGGTGAACTCCCTACACTCTGATATCGACGCCGCCGAGGGCGTTGCTTGCACGGCCGTAGGAGCGGCCTGCCACCGCGGCGGGAGCGCTGTCTTCTTCGGTAACGATCAAACGATGGGCGTTCGGATTGGACTGGCCGTTGTTGTTCTGGCCCGACTGCGACTGGTCGCGCAGGCTGAACTGCAATCCGCCATTGCCGGTCGACAGACCGGCATTGTCGAGCGCGCGCTGCAGCTGGTTGGCGTCCTGGCGCAGCATCGACAGCGTTTCCGGGCGTTCGACGGTGAGATGCGAGGTCACCTGGCCGTTGCGGTCGACGTCGATGCGGACATCGATGCGGCCGAGCTCGGCGGGGTCGAGCCGGATCTCGAAACGGCTCTTGCCGCTCTTGGCGGAGGCCGCGATCTGCATCGCAAGCCCGCTGAGCGGCACGGCGGCGGTCTGCGCGGCGTTGGTCACCGTCAATTGCGCGGTCGCAGACGGCGTCGTCTGGCTGGTCGGCAGTTGGGCCTGGAGTGCATTCGCCGCCTGCGCGCTGGGATCGGGCGTCGCGAGCTGGGCCTGCGCCGCCGCGTGGCCACCGGCCGTCGGGGTCGGTGCGGCGGTGCCGTCACCGCCTGCATCGGGCTTGATGGCATCGGCTGTGCCGTCTGTCGTGGCCTTCGCCTTGCCGGAAACAGCGGTTGGCTGCGAGGCTGCGGGAACGATGGTGGTCGGAGCAGCCTGCGCGGTGTTGGCGTTGCCTTGAGTTGCGCCGTCCTGGCCGATTGGCGTTGTCGCGGTCGTGTCCTTTGCGGCCACCTGTGTCTTGGCTTGCGTCGTCGTCTTCGTGGCCGGCGTTCCGGCGGCGACGGTGGCGGCGAGTGTCGCATCGCCGGTCGCCGTCGCGGCACCGGAGACCGTTGCCGCATCCGTCGTGATGACCTGCCCCTCGGTCTTGACGCCGGCCGCCTTGGCGACCTTGTCGGCATTCGCCGCGGTGGTCGCC